>JBOIEG010000314.1:0-10253 GCA_050740915.1 Gammaproteobacteria bacterium
TCTCGCGTTCCGGCGGTGCTCGGAATCCTCATGTATTTCAATATACACTGCGGTTCCTGCGCTCCGGCGGAACGCGACCTCCCTTCGCTCGCGACGGTTTTTTCACAAACTCTCACGTGTTTGACAACTCACTAGCCCAGCGGTACTTTTCTTGTTAGCAAAAAAGGGCGTAAAATTCCTATAGTTCAAATGTATCCTAACACTAGGTAGTGCGTTCCATGAAAATGTTACAAATCAAGCAAGACCTAAGTTGAACTTTTTCCAGCGGAACGGGACGGGCGCCTCGTTGAACTCGGCAATGCCCCACCTGAACCCCGGCCGAAAGCGCTTTTCGATGCATTTGTAAATGGTCGGACGGGACACGCCCCCTTGCCGTTGAATCTCGGAAATCGATATCCCCTCCACATAGCGCAACCACAACGTGGCTCGCTCTACCTCACGCGCTGGCGTCGTCCTCGATCCACTCAATTCGGTCAGCATCCGTCGATAAGCGTCCGACAACACCAAAGGGGCACGCCGTGTTTCTCTCGCTATGTTCGTCTCCGGTTCTGTTCCTAAACCAGCATGACAAACGCGTGCCACCTTGTAAATCAATTGATGGAACGTACTACACTAGGCAAACGCCATGAGCCAAACCGCCCATAATGTTTTCGAATGCGGCATGAAGATTGAGCGGAGGGCCAGAAACTCACAACTGAATATTGTGGGAATCTCGTCCGGCTACCATGATTCGGCATGTAGCCTGCTACAGGATGGCATTTTGGTTGCCGCAGCTCAGGAAGAACGCTTCTCTCGGGTTAAGAACGACAAGTCATTTCCACAGCGAGCATTCCGTTATTGTATAGAGCAGGCCGGACTGACAATAGCGGATATTGATTGCATCGCGTATTACGAAGATCCAGGTCTTAAATTAGGAAGACAGATATGGATGGGCCTGCTGCCCGATGTGCCGGCGCCACGACGTGAGGCGATCCTCGATCGAATGGCAAGCTGCGGCCCGAAGCAGCTGATTAAGACAGTGGTTGGCTATGACGGGCCCATCGAGTTCGTAGATCATCATCTTTCCCACGCCGCCAGCAGTTATTTTTTTTCCGGCTTCCAGGAGGCGGCAATCCTGACTGTGGACGGCGTAGGCGACTGGCCGACTACGACATATGGCTCCGGCAAAGGAGCCAACATTGAACGCTTCGAGCAAGTCGACTTCCCTGACTCGCTGGGATTTTTTTATAGCCTCATCACCGGTTACCTCGGTTTTGAAGTTAACGAAGGAGAATATAAGGTCATGGGGTTGGCGCCTTATGGATCTACAACATACGTGAGTCAGCTTCGCCACTTGATCGAAGTGAGCTCTGAAGGCCAGTATCGCCTCAACTTTAAGTACTTCGCATTCCTCGGTGAAGATGGTATGTACACCGAAGAGTTGAGCCGGCTACTGGGCCAACCGCCTCGTAAACCAGAATCGGAGATCCTGCAATTCCACATGGACGTCGCCAAGAGCGTGCAGGTGATCTTAGAAGAGGTCTTACTGGATAAGGTCCGTTACCTGCATAACAGGGTTCCCAGCGAAAACTTGTGCATGGCGGGCGGTGTAGCTTTGAACGTTGTCGCAAACAGCCGCTGTGTGAGGGAAGGGCCCTTCAAGCGACTCTTTGTTCAACCCGCTGCCGGAGATGCCGGAGGGGCGGTGGGCGCCTCCGCTATGGCTCACGCACGAATTACCGGTGATGCCCCTGCGAGGACGCGGCTGGAGCACGTTTATCTGGGCCCGGCCAATTCATCTGCCGACGCCTATCAACTCTTGAGGGCATCATCTGCTCATTTTAAGGATTATCGCGGCAAGGAAGAGGAACTTATCGACTACACAGTCAACTGTTTGATCCAAGGGAAGGTAATTGGCTGGTCTCATGGACGAATGGAATTTGGACCGCGGTCGCTGGGCGCCAGGTCGATTCTAGCTGACCCGAGGCGTCCAGAGATGCGAGACCGAATCAACGCATTGGTCAAGATGCGCGAGTCGTTTCGTCCTTTCGCCCCGGCTGTCCTCGAGCCGAAAGCCCAGGAACATTTCCAGTTAGACCACCCTTCGCCATTCATGCTAGAAACCTGCAAGGTGATTTCTCCCCTCTCTTTGCCAGCCATCACCCATGTTGATGGGTCAGCCAGGGTTCAGAGCGTCCGGCGCGAAACAAACCCGCGTTTTGCCGCATTGTTGGAAGAGTTCGATAGGCGGACAGGCTGCCCCATTCTCCTCAACACCTCGTTTAACCTGCGCGGCGATCCTATCGTCTGCACAACGCTTGACGCGATCAATTGCTTTATTCAATCGCAGATCGATGTGCTGGTGCTGGAAGATTTCGTCCTAGAACGTTCAGATATTCCGCCCATATGGACAATTTACGCCCAAGCAGCGCAAAACCGCATGGGCGAAGTAGTAGGCCATCTCGTTTATACCCTGCTGTAAAAGGAAAGATACATGGCACAATCCCCAGAGTCGCTTAAGTTCTTCGCAAACCGTCTGGCCCAGGTTGCCGTCTCGGATGACGGAGCAGAAATGCTCCGGCGACTGCAGCTTTCGGGTTTGATGGGAAAAACACCCAAAAAAACTCAAGACGAGAAGAGATCTCTACCTGGGCAGGCAGGTACTGATCAGGTCGGGATCTGGGAACGGAAACAAAATACATCCCACTTCACCCGTCGCATGGACAAGCGCAGTGAATGGCACCTCTGGGCAGCTGTAGGCCAGATCCAACGGAAAGGGCCAGCGCGACGCGTTGTGTTGCTCGGCGAATCGGTTGCGCGAGGATACTTATACGAGCCGCAGTTCAATGCTGCCAAAGCATTGACTTTGATACTTGAGTCAAGGTTGGGAAAGAGTGCGATAGAGATCATTGATCTGGCTCGAACAGACCTGGACGTCGAAGAGGAGAAAGGGTCAATTAAAGATCTCATCATTTCTGCCCTTCTTTTGGAACCGGACGCTCTCATCGTCTTTGCCGGAAACAATTGGCTCGGCCGGTATTCTGTGTCCGATCTGCCCTACTGCGAGCGGGCACTACGCGAAGAAGGGACTCTCGTGCTCAAGCGCCTTTCTGAAAATCGGCTTCAAGAGAAAATCAGGGACCTGATGAAGGATGTTGCTGCCGCCTATCAAGCCAGAAGGGTCCCCTTGCTCTGGATGATTCCTGAATTCAACCTGGGTGACTGGCGGGACCCGGTAAACAATGCGCCTCACCTCCCCACGGGAGGTAACCGCGAATGGATTGCGCACTTCGAAGCTGCAAGCGTTGCTTTGCGCGACGGACAATTCACTGCCGCTGCCAGTCTAGCGCAGAAAATGATTGAGCTTGATCAGGGAGTAAATAACGCGGGATTTTATATTTTGGCTGACTGCAGTCGGGGCTTGGGTGATCTGGGGGCTGAAAGACGCTATTTGGAAAGCGCGAGAGACGCGCTCCTTTGGGACC
Source organism: Gammaproteobacteria bacterium (assembly GCA_050740915.1). Classification (GTDB taxonomy): domain Bacteria; phylum Pseudomonadota; class Gammaproteobacteria; order JBOHHR01; family JBOHHR01; genus JBOHHR01. The sequence goes on from JBOIEG010000314.1 coordinate 3,465, forward strand.
GTTCAACACATAGGTCACCGCGAAGGTCTGCGCTAACCCAACAAACACTGCAAGAAGAAGCACAGAAATATCGGGTTGAAATCGCGGATCTCGCCACGGTTTTTAAGGAATATCTGAAAGAGGGCTTGCCTGATCGCCGGTTATTCCTGGACTACTGTCATCTGACCGTTGAAGGACTCCAGGTAGCTATGGCTGTCGCCTCCTCCTGGGTCTTGCGTTCGCTGAAGGTAATGAATGTGCCCTGGCGCCAACTCTTAAGCGTGAAAATCGCGCCCCCGACGAAGGTGCAGGGAGAAGCAGCGTTTCTGGCCGCTCTGCATAACGGCCACTGGTATCAATCGTATGAGCTTGTCCACTATTACTGTGCGCAGGCGCTCCAGTTGGCCCCGGAAATCGCTGAGGTGATGGTTCATTTCATTGAAATGCAGAACTGCCAGGCGCCCACGTTGCTAAGTAGACCGGGCCAAAAGCTTGCTGAACTAGATTGTCCATCTATTCAGCATTATCTGCTTAAAAATCCTCAGGATCAGCACCTCGACAGAACAGTCATCGACGCAATGATCTCCGCGCTGGACAAAGCCGGAATCAACTATGCCGAGTCGCTTGCCCGGTTCCGGAACGAACGCAGTGTAGTGCACAAACCCACGAACCTGTTGGACTCCTATTACTGTGCGTCATCGCTTCATCCACGAGAGAGAAAATGGAATACTCCTGAACGGGGCCCTACGAGGAGCAACTACTACAAAGCGTATTGGCATCAATCCAAATTCTTGTTCATTGGAGATCCGCATTGGCCAGTGCGCTTGCACCTTACTTGCCGGCTGCCCAATATCTCGTCATCCACCGGAGCTATTTTCATTGAGGTCAACGGTAGGACTCGTGGAGAACTGGAAATTAGCTCTGAATGGACGAATTGGGATATTAGTGTTCCCGCAGGTGCAATGCGGGACGGAATCAATGAAATTATGATTCATTGGCCGATCCCAGAGCCTATGGGAAGGAAGGCGCTCGAAGCCGCAATCGCGGATACGCTGTCGGATATCACGCCGGAGTTCTATCCTATCTTTGGCGAGATCCATTCATTCATCGCCTCAGACGCCGGAGCGGACCAAACAATGACTTCATCGATCCGAGAGTGAGGGTAAGAATTAAGAATTTAAAAGCCCTTTTTCTTCAGGAGCGAAGGAAGCAGGATGTTGTCGTCGCCGCTGAGTTCGAGCGGCCGCAAGTTTCCGATCGTGGCCTCGACTCGGCCAACCCCGAGGAGCTCAAGCTGCGTGAGTTGGCGACCTCACGATTTTTTCCCGCTTTCTTAGCGCTGCCGATCACACCTCCTCCCAGAGCATACAACCGAATGCCGACATGTATACGAACAGCGCGAATGCGTGGTCGCCATCCGCACGATGAGTTTAATTCTAACAAGGGTACGTAAACTCTCATAGAAATAGGGAGCAGGACTCCCCTTACAGGGTTTCAATCCGCGCTTTTTGAGCCAGTTATAGAGAACAGACCGCATACTTCTGTTACTTCGATACCTGAGCGCCAAGCTTTGGTGGTTGGATAAGTTCCGGTTCGCCAAATACTTTATCATCAGGAATCGCATCCGGCAGTTCATCCTCTACCAGGCGCAGACGAGGATAATAGTAGGCAACAGCCGTCATTACCATTGTGAGGGTACCCATAACCATAAACATCAGGCCAATGCCACGACCTGGGCCTACACCGATGAATTGTCCGATGCTTCCGGCTAGAAGACCATCAGGGACCATTAAAGGCTCGAAGACATAGTCAGCCAACGGCCCGGCAACCAAGAAGGCAAGGGGTAAGGATGCGCCCGTGATCGCTCCTCTTAAAGCAAAGATCCTTCCCTGTACATAGGGCGCGACTTTCTTTTGAAAGATAACCTGTGTGCAAGCGTTGAGGATTGGCGTGCCGAAGAAGAATAGGAAAACGACAATGCCGAGGAGAAGGATGGAGGTATCCAACCCGGCGATCAGCATATACAGTCCGCTTAACAGCATCACGCTAAACACAGCATGCATGCCGCGTTGCGGCCCTCCCCAGATGCTCATCACCAAGCCACCGACCAACGCGCCAAAACCAGCGAGAGATAGGAGGATGCCAAAGACAACAGGTGAAGCGAACGATAGTACTAGCGGCCCAAACAGCACTCCGACGAGGCCCGAAAGGAAGTTGCTAGCGGCGAAGAATATCAGCAACCCCAGGAGCCCAGGTTGAGAAGTAAGGTAGGCCCAGCCGTAGGCAACCTCGTGCAGCAGCGAGTCCTTTTCGGGCCCCCCAGTGGGAATGGTCATGGTTTTCGGGAAGCGAACACACAGCAAGGTCGCGATAGCGAAGAGACATGTGGCAAATTCGAGCAAAACGACACCTTGAAGCTGGATAATTTCCAGCAGCACGCCCCCCAGCCCAGGCGCAACGAGCTGGGCTATGGCTTGTCCCATCTGGAGCATGCCGCCGGCACGCCCTAAGTGCTGCTTGGGAACCAGCAAGGTGGTGGCGGCAGTATAGGCTGGCCATTGGAAGGCGCTGCAGGTGGAATTGATAGCGACAACCACATAGATGTGCCAGATTTCGAGCTGCCCAAGAGCCAGTAATAAAGCGATCACCAAGGCACTCAGAGCGCCCCCGATATCACTGAGAATCATGGTCCAGCGGTGATTCCAGCGGTCCACTAAAGCGCCAGCCAGGGGAGAAAGTAGGACGCTCGGTAGTACACCACAGAAGGCAATGAGGGCAAACTGGGTCGCTGAGCCGGTACGTTGGTACACCCAGATGCTCAGCGCAAACCCAGTGACTCCGGAACCGACGAGGGAAACCAGCTGACCCAACCAGACGATGATGAGGGTCTGTACCCCACGGACTGCAGAACGTTCATCCATCCTTCTAACTCCTGGGCTGCCTCACCTCGCAAACCTGATTGAGGCAGGCCTTCAGCCGCTCGCCTAGGACCTGAACGTGGGGTTCGGTCATCATCGTGAGATGATCGCCCGGTACCACATGAACCTCCACTGATCCCTCAGAAAATTGACCCCAACCCCAGGCCGCGTCTTGTAGAATCTCGGAAAGCTGATCATCGCCAATGACATCCTCAGGGTTAACCTCATTGGTCCGAAAGAGGGTGATGCGTGTCGGAAAGACGACCTCCTGGGGGACATAACGAGTTTGAATATTAGCCTTGAAAACCTGAATAAGGCCGCGAACTTGCCTTATCTCAGTCTCGGGAGGCAATATCTTGGCCATTTGCAGGCGGTCCTTAAGGTAGTGCAGTTGCTCCTCTGGATTGAGGGGCTGGAGGGCATCATACGATACCTCCAGATCCTTTTCGAATAAGCGTCCCAGGATATCGGCGATACTGGCTATCGCCCAAGTATCATCGGGAGGGGCCGGCACATCAGTAAAGACCGGTACCGTGGCATCCAAAATGAAGAGCCGAGCCACCTCATGCCCCCGCCTGTGCAGCTGCTGGGCCATCTCAAAGGCCACCCAAGCGCCGAAAGAATGGCCCCCCAAAAGGTAAGGGCCTTGCGGCTGAATCACCTGTAGCGCATCGAGGTAGTAGGCGGCTATCTCCTCGACCTGAGTGTGAGGCGTCGACTCCCCATCCAGCCCCCTTGCCTGCAGGCCATAAAATGGTTGGTCCAGACCTAGACGACGCGTCAACGGGTGGAAGTAGATGACGTTTCCGCCAGCTCCAGGCATGCAGAAAAAAGGCCGTAAAGAGCCCTGCGGTTGAATGGCTACCAGTGGAGACCAACGCAGGGAGTCGGTTTGTCGGCGCAGAATGTCGGCAAGTTGTTCAATCGTCGGCGCTTCAAAAAGTGTCGCCAGAGGCAGATTTTTCCCAAATGTGCACTGAATCCGTGCGATCAGGCGAACGGCTAGAAGGGAATGGGCACCGACCTCGAAAAAGTTGTCCTTTATGCCGATAGGATGGATATCCAGTACATTTTCCCAGATTTGGGTCAGTTGCAGCTCTAGGCTATCGCGCGGTGCGATATAAGGCGCCTGCTGGGTTAGCAAGGGCCTAAATTGGGGAATCTGGTCGGTTGGAATTTGGCCGGCTAATGCTGCCAGTCGAACTTCCTGTCCCGTCAAAATACACCTTAGTAACCTAAGAAAGTGCTCAAGTATCCAGCCGATATCGGAATCATCCAAGCGAGCGCGATTGTAGACCATTTGCACACCCAGTCGAAAACCAGGTATGACCAGGAGGGTGAGCGCATAGTGGGTCTGTGCCCCTAGCGAATAGGCTTTACTGATCCCAAAGTCCAGTTCTGAGGACTGTTGGAGAGAATATTCATCGATCGGATAGTTCTCAAAAACGACAATGCTCTCGTACAGGGGTAATGTACCCGATAGGTTGCTCCATTGGTGAACCTGTCCTGCGGCACAATATTCATAAGGGCTGCGTTCTTGATTTTGAGTTTGAATCGCTTCAAGCCAAGACCACAGCGCGGTATCGGGGGCGATCTCAATTCGCACAGGCAATGTATTGATAAAAAGGCCCACCATAGACTCAACCCTCGGGATATCTGCCGGGCGGCCAGAAACGGTAGCACCGAAAACAATATCCGCTTCACCGCTGTAGCGGCTCAGCAACAAGGCCCAGACCCCTTGTATTAAGCTATTGAGGGTCAAGCGATGTCGCTGTACCAGAGCCTGCAGCACAGCGCTCTCTTCCGTGTCCAGGTAGGCCTGCTGATTGCCGTAACGCTGTTCGGGAGGATCGACGGGTTTCGCCGTCATACCCAGCGGTGTCGGTCTAGTAAAGCCTTTCAGCAGCCGCCGCCAGAACGCCTCGGCAGCGCCTAAGTCCTGCTGTCCCAGCCAAGCAATGTAATTTCGATAAGGGGCGCTGGGCTCCAGCCCTAGATCCCGACCGTGGCGATAGGCCTGATAAAGGCGCAGCACCTCCTGCTGCACCAAGGTCGTACACCAGCCATCCATCAAGATATGGTGGCGGGTCCAGACTAACTCATAGGCCTGACCGTCGATTTGAAACACTGCCAGACGCATCAGGGGCGCCTGGGTTAGCTTAAAGCCCTGGGAGCGCTCGTTGTCAATATAGTGCTCCAACTGCTCCCGCTGCTGACTTGGTGTCAATGAACGCCAGTCCTGCCACTGTAAGGGCAGTTTCACCCGTCGCAGCACTATCTGAAGCGGCTTTTCTAAATCTTCCCACACAAAGGCCGTCCTAAGCACCAGGTGGCGCTCCATGACCTGCTGCCAGGCTCGGGTAAAAGCCTCCAAATCGAAATCGCTGTATAACCGCAAGACCGATTGCTCGACGTGGATCCCCGAGTGGGGTGCCGACAGGGTTTCGATGAGCATTCCTTGCTGCGAAGGCGACAGGGGATAGATCGCTTCGATATCCTTTTTGGCGTCGATCGCCTCATTCTCCAACGCTACCCTTTGCAGAATGCCCTCGAGGTGCTCCTGGTTCACCCTGATCTCGGGGAAATCCAAAGGCGTAAACCCCCCGGCCTCGGAGGACTGGCAGTGGGCGATGAGGGCCGCCAGCGCCTCAATAAACCCTCGCGCTAAGCGCTCCACCGTGGAGCGCCGATGGATCAGGGTGCTGTAGGTCCACTGCACCTGCAGCCGCCCCTTGGCCACAAATCCGTTGATGTCCAATAGGTGCGGGCGCAGCCCCAAGGGGCTGTGCGGCGGGCCGCTCCCCTCGGGGGCCGGCTTAAAGAGGGAGTCCTCCGAGAGCACCGCGTCGAATTGCCCTAAGTAGTTGAAGCACACCTCCGCGTGCGGGAGGTTCTTAAGTGCCGCACGCACCGCCGGATCGGGACACAAATAACGCAGTACCCCATAGCCCAGACCTCCCTTCGGGATGGCACGCAACTGCTCTTTGACCGCCTTCAGCGCCTCCCCAGGCTCCCGGGTCTTAAGCTCCAGACACACCGGGAAAAGCGCCGTAAACCACCCCACCGTGCGCGATAGATCGAGCCCCTCGAACTCCTCGCGCCCGTGCCCCTCGAGGTCTAACAACAATACCGACTCCCCCGTCCAGCGGGAAAAGCTCTGCACCAAGGCCGTGAGCAACACGTCGTTGACCTGAGTCCGGTAGACCGGGGGCACCTCCTGCAACAAGGCCCGCGTCTCCTCCTCATTCAAGGCTACCTCCACCTGCGCGGCCGCACCCACGGTGTTGGCCTCAAGCCCGGCCCCAAAGTCCCGCGGCAGGGGCGAAGCCCCCTCACCCACCCCCCGCCAGTAGTCAAGCTCGTGACCCACCTCATACCCCATCAGCTGCTCGCCCCAGGCCTTGAAGGCCGTGGTCTTCGGGAGAAGGGATATCGCCTCGCCTCGACTCAGCTGCCCATAGGCCCGCTCAAAGTCCTCCAACAACACCCGCCAGGACACCCCATCAACCGCCAGATGATGCACCACAAACAACAACCGCCCCCTACCACCGAGCTCAAACCACACCACCCGCAGCAGCGGCCCCTGGCTCAGATTAAGACTCGCCTGCTGCGCCGCCGCCACCGCCTCCACCGCGACACCCGGCTCCAAAAGCCCCGATAGATCAACCACCCCAAAGGGCACCACCCCCCCCAGCTCCGCATGAACTTGCCGCCAACCCCCCCCAGCGGGAATAAACCGCAGCCGCAACGCATCGTGATGCGCTAATAGCGCCTCAACCACCCGCTGCACCCACTCCGGCTTGAGCTCCGCCGCAAGCAAAACCGCTTGATTGAAATGCTCCGCCTGAGGCTGCTCTTGCTCGAAGAACCACCTCTGGATGGGCGTCAGCAT
>JBOIEG010000315.1:0-15485 GCA_050740915.1 Gammaproteobacteria bacterium
GCTGGAGACATGGGGATCCGCACACGGAACTCCGCAACAGGTGGTGCTGCGCTGCCGGATTATCTTGGGCGCCCTGGCGGGTCAGAACAATGTGTCGATCGCCGAAGAACTCGGCGTAAGCCGGCCCACCGTGCAACTGTGGCGCACGCGGGTCCGCGAGCCGGGCATCGGGGAGTTCTGGAAGATCGCCCCGGCGCGGCAGCTTCGTGAGCGTGCCGGATTTAAAAGAGGCGATCGAGGAATTTAGGCAAGCCTGGAACCAAAATCCCAAGCCCTTCATCTGGACGGCCACCGTCGAGAACATCATCAAGAAGATCGAGCGGGCGCGGGTCAAGATGGAGCAGATCAAGCCCGGATCCACCCTGCCCCGAGGGAAAAAGAAGGCGGCTTAACTGTAAAGTTATTTAAGGGAAACTACACTAGCTAGAGCAGATCCCAGGATTTAGGGTATACTCTTTCACATGCCGATAAGCCCCTGGATGGCGGCAAAGCCTTTTTCCTGTCGTTGACATTCCGGCTACCATGCCTTTGGTTCCACGTAAGGGGTTTGCCCATTGACTCAAGGCGTACCAGCCCTTCGAACGGAAAACCTTCTCGTGCTCTCCGCCATCGGCGCCGACCGCAACGGCTTAGTTGATGCACTGACGAAGGCGATAAAAGAGGCCGGATGCAATATCGTCGACAGCCGCATGGCCGTGATGGGCGGGGAATTTGCCATGTTGATGTTGTTATCGGGCACCTGGGATACCGTTGCCAAGATCGAGAACGTTTTCCCGCGCCTAGAACGCAAATTGGACCTCATCATCGTCTCCAAGCGCACTGCGGGGAGAAATACGGAAGATTGGATCATGCCTTACGCAGTGGAAGTGGTCTCTGTGGACAAGCCCGGGATTGTGAATGAGCTTGCACACTTTTTTTCCAGCCGAGAGATCGGGATCGAAGACATGTATACCAGCAATTATTCGGCTCAACGGACCAGTACGCCGATGTTTTCCCTGCACATGACAATTGGCGTGCCCGCAAACAGCTCCATAGCCGCCTTGCGCAGCGAATTTATGGACTTTTGTGATCAGCTTAATCTCGACGCGGTGATGGAACCGGTGAAGTAAGGTGGCCAAAGCCGCGGGGGCGCACTGTTAAGAGCCTCAGCTTTGACTCGATGGGGGGCGATAAAGAATTGACAACAGCGAGCCCTTCCCATCCACACGCTTCCGTGTTCGTGCTCGATACCAACGTGCTGCTGCACGATCCGACGTCCCTTTTCCGCTTTCAGGAGCATGATGTCTACCTTCCGATGGTGGTGCTGGAAGAACTTGATGCCGCCAAAAATGGTAGCTCGGAGCTGGCACGTAACGCGCGGGAGGTTAGCCGGTTGATCGATGATCTTATCGGTAACGCCGACCGGAAAGCCATTGAGGATGGCCTGGAATTGCCATACCCGAAGAACGCCCACGGCAGGCAGAGCCATGCGGGTCGACTGCGACTGCAGACCGGTATCATGCCCAGTGAATTGGCTGCAGCCCTACCCGGTACGAACCCGGATAACACCATTTTAGGCACCGTGATCGCGCTCAGGAAAAATTTTCCCGACAAGCGGGTCATTTTGGTTTCCAAGGACATTAACCTTCGGATCAAGGCGCGGGTACTGGGGATCGCCGCAGAGGACTATTACAGCGATAAGGTTCTCGACGATGTCAGCCTTCTGTACACTGGAGCAAGAGTGCTGGATCCGGATTTCTGGGAGAACCAGTCGGCCAACAACATCGAGTGTTGGCAAAAAGACGGCTCAACCTACTACCAGCTGAGCGGTGCGGTCGCGGCGCAGTGTTACCCCAATCAATGTTTGTACACCGAGGCCGGAAATGGCTTTGAAGCGATCGTGCGCGAGGTCAAGGACGCTAAGCTGACCATCCAACAAGTGGCGGATTATCGAAGCACACGCAACGCCGTGTGGGGGATCCGGGCGCGCAACCGCGAGCAAAACTTCGCCCTCAACCTACTCATGGACCCGGACATCGATTTCGTCACCTTGCTCGGCTCAGCCGGTACCGGCAAGACTCTACTCGCCTTGGCGGCTGGGTTGACCCAGACCCTGGACATGAAGCGCTACCGGGAGATCGTGATGACGCGGGTTACGGTGCCGGTAGGCGAGGACATTGGATTTCTGCCAGGCACCGAAGAGGAGAAGATGACGCCTTGGATGGGCGCTCTATTGGATAATCTGGAGGTCTTGACCCAGAGCAGCGAAGGAGGTGAGTGGGGTCGCGCGGCTACCGCCGAGCTATTGCAACAGCGGATCAAGATCCGCTCACTGAATTTTATGCGCGGGCGTACCTTTTTGAATCGTTACCTCATCCTGGATGAAGCCCAAAACCTAACCTCGAAGCAAATGAAAACCCTAGTGACCCGTGCGGGTCCTGGCACCAAGATAGTCTGCCTTGGCAATATTGGTCAGATTGACACCCCCTACCTCAGCGAGACGACTTCTGGGTTGACTTACGTTGTGGATCGGTTTAAAGGCTGGTCTCACAGCGGCCATATTGTGCTTATGCGAGGAGAGCGCTCTCGCTTGGCGGATTTTGCGACCGAGGCGCTTTGAGCACGCCGAGTTAATTCGCTTCGGTTGTGCCCCGGTTGCCGTTGCGCGGGAATAGTGTGCTAACGGTGGCCGAGGGCGCCGCTGAGATACATCAAAATAAGGTGACAAAGCACTAGACGAGCGCTGCGGTAGACTTCTGCTCGGTACTGGGTGAGACGATGGGTTGGTGGGGAAAGATCATCGGTGGTGCGTTTGGCTTCATGCTTGGAGGCCCGCTCGGTGGTTTGCTTGGCGCCGCTTTGGGACACAATCTCGACAAGGGGCTGGATAAGTTACCGGATGCTGGGTCGGGCGCGGACAGGGAGCGCGTGCAAACGGCCTTCTTTACCGCGACGTTTTCGGTGATGGGGCATCTGTGCAAATCCGATGGCCGGGTCTCTGAGCAAGAGATCGCCATGGCTCGCAACATCATGCGCCAGATGGACTTATCGAGCAGCCAGGAGCAGCTTGGCATGCGCTTGTTCCAGGAGGGAAAAGGAGGCACGTTTCCGCTCGATGATGTTCTCCTTCAGCTGCGCCACGAAGCGCGTAATCGCCGCAGCCTGCTGCGGATGTTTTTGGAAATACAATTGGCTGTCGCGTATGCCGATGGCGCGTTAGACTCCGTTGAAAAGCGTTTGCTACTGCACGTTTGCGATCGTATCGGGGTCTCACGCGTGGAATACGAGCGCCTTGAGGCCATGGTGGGTGCGCAAATGCATTCCAGAGGACCCAAGGCCCGGACCCGAGCAAGGGGAAGGCTGGAGGATGCCTATGCCATACTCAATGTCGCTTCCCAAGCGAGCGTGGATGAGATCAAGCGCGCTTACCGCCGCCTGTTGAGCCAGCATCACCCTGATAAGCTGGTTGCCAAAGGATTACCGGAGGAGATGATGAAGCTGGCCACGCAAAAGACACACGAAATTCGCCAAGCCTATGAACAAATCCGTGAAGCACGGGGATTTTAAAACCCCGAGCGTCCTTCTTACCTCAGAATAGGAACGGCCGCACCCGGCATTACAAAGAAATTTGACATCGCCTTTCCTCTCCCTATTATGTTGCAGTGCAATAATCGTTTAGCCTTGAAAAGTAAGGAGAACTTTAAAATTAAAACCGATATAAACAAACCGTACCTTGAGTGGTGCGACCGGGCTTCCGGTAGCGTCAAGCAGTTTGGGGATCTGGGCCAGACCGCGGCACAGGAGTGTATTTCCCATTATATCAAGCAGACCAATGCGGTGCTCGATTTTGGGAAGGAACAAGCGTCTGTGCTTTGGAGCGCCAAGGACATCGAGAGTGCGCCTTCCGCGCAAAAGAACTTTGTGACGGAATACCAAACCTTGCTCGTTGAGCATATAGAGCAAACGGTCGACCTTTTGAACAAGCAGAGGGAGCGATTCACCGGCTGGTGGAGCGACGGCGCAAGCTACTGGAAAGACGCTTTCATCCCGCTTGCGGGCAAAAAAGCCGCCTAGTCTGCTCGCCCGCGCGCCGCTTGGACCAGCCTCTAGGTTCAAGCGGCACCTTTTCTTTTGTGACCACGGTTCTGCAACAAAGGACCCTTAGCCTTACCAACGAAGCGTTGCTTTGTTGTGGTTTAACCCACAGCGCGGCGCCAACCTACTGCGAAAGCCGGGGCATGCCGCAGACCCCCGAGGAACTAGTGGATCACAACTTGTTTGGGGCACAAGCCGATCCATGTTCCCTGCCCTCAGCTCTTCAGCCAATATCCTGTCCTGAAAATCCACCCCACCACCGCCAGGCAGATGACGAAAAATCTCAGCGTCATCGCCGGGCTCAGCCCCACGCCAACCTCCGAGGTCCCGTAGAAGATCCAGGGAAAGCCGCTGGCCCTATCAGGTGACTTTCCACAAAAAAGCTCCATACCGATCTACAGACCTTTCGGTGGATCGAGAGCTGGCGCGGCGAAGGTTGGGACCGATGGCATATCCGGGCCTATGCGCCGCAGTCCGATACCTGGTTGGGTCAAAGGTTGGCGCATGCCTCGTAGGCAAGAGCCGCAGCCCCGGACGAAGTTCGCGTCCTCCGACGCGGCTCATGCGATGCGCAAGAGAGGACGCCAAGGAAGAACGCACAGAAACAGCTCAAGACTTTAAGTGGCATCGCAGGCGGAAAATTTTTATACTTCGGTATCCTAAACACTCGGGCCTGCCGGAGGATGTCCATGAACAACAACTATCAACACATCTTGATGGTTTACCCAGAATTCCCGCCCACGTACTGGGGTTCCCAATACTACCTGCCTTTGGTCGGTAAAAAAGCGGCCATGCCGCCCTTGGGGCTCATCACCATCGCCGCGATGACCCCGGCGAGTTATGACATTCGGGTGGTGGACTTGAACTGCCGGCCGCTCGAAGAAAGCGATCTGGAGTGGGCGGACATGGTTTGCTTTTCCGCTATGCTGACTCAGAAGTCGTCCCTGTTCAACACGGCCGAGCGCTGCCGAGCGGCAGGAAAATTAGTGGTCTTCGGCGGTCCCTATCCCACCGGCTGCCCGGAGGAATGCGCGCCGCACTGCGATGTGATGATCCTGAACGAAGGCGAGATCACCTGGCGGGCTTTTGTGAAAGACCTTGAAAGCGGGATCTATCAGTCGATTTACACGACCGACGAGAAACCGGACGTGACCCAGACGCCCGTGCCCCGCTTTGATCTCCTCAACATCGATGATTACGCCATGATCCCCATTCAATTCTCCCGGGGATGCCCCTTCCTGTGCGAATTCTGCGACATCATCGTGATGTTTGGGCGCCGGCCTCGGACCAAGAGCCCGCAGCAGATGCTGGCCGAGCTTGATGCCGTGTACGAGAGTGGTTTCCGGGGGGTGATCTTCCTCGTCGATGACAACTTCATCGGCAACAAGAAGGAAGCCAAGAAGCTCTTGGCCGCGATCATCGACTGGAACGCCAAACGCGGTCATCCGTTTTTCTATGGCACCGAAGTGACCGCCAATGTCACAGAAGATATGGAGATGCTGGATCTATTAGTTAAAGCGCATTTCATCTGGCTCTTTATGGGGCTGGAGACGCCCTCCGCCGAAAGCTTGCGAGAGACCCGCAAGGTGCAAAACTTGAGGGGATCCCTAGTCGATATTGTCAAAACGATTCAGCAAGCGGGTCTGATCGTCTATGGCTCCTTTATCGTCGGTTTCGACAATGACAAGGAAGACATCTTCAAGCGTCAGATCGAATTCATCACTGATTCCGCGATCCCCAACGCCATGATCGGCCCCCTGGTGGCGCTGCCACGCACGCCGCTGTATACGCGGATGAAACAAACAGGCCGTTTGATCGAGGAGGCGACGGCCGATGAAGACCGCACCATTGGCTCCGGCTATACCAACATCGTCACCCGCATCCCGCGCCAACGCCTGTTCGAAGGACATCTGGAGATCATCAAAACGATCTATGCTCCCGAAGCCTATTTCCAGAGGTGCATGGATCTGTTGTGTCGGCTAGGGCATCCTCCCTCGCTATTCGGCCGAATCAAGCGGGTATTTTTGTTGAGCGCCTTTGGGGTGAGAAACATCGTCACCAAGATCATCAAGAAGCAGACTTCGGTTCCCGCTCTTCTTGCCCAATACAAGCGGCAACGCCAGATTTATCGGCAATTTCCCAGCGAATTCAAGCTGGCAAGCCGGCAGTTTACCCGTGAAGTGATCAAAAAGTGTCCGGATCACATTCCTTTCATTCCCCATTTCATCACCATGGGGTATCACTATTACATGTTTACCTTCGATCACGTGGCGCCCGGGCTTACCGCCCTACTGGAAAAAGAGTTGGCGCAAGCGCAAGAGCAGGAAAGAATGCAGGCGCCGGCGGCTTGATGCTGCGGAGCGATGGTTCCCTTGCCAGGGTGAGTCTCTGAGGATGTCTCTCGGCCCCCACAGTGGCCCCGTAAGAAAGGTGGTGCTCGCTTATTCCGGCGGGCTCGATACCTCGGTGATCCTAAAGTGGCTGCAGGAGACCTACCGCTGCGAATTGGTGTGCTTCACCGCCGATATTGGGCAAGGTGAGGAGCTGGAGCCCGCGCGCGCTAAGGCGCTAGCGATGGGGATCAGGGAAATCTTCATCGATGATTTGAAAGAGGAATTCGTGCGTGATTTCGTGTTTCCCATGTTTCGCGCCAATGCCCAGTACGAGGGTGAATATCTGCTTGGGACCTCGATCGCGCGGCCCTTGATCGCCAAGCGTCTGGTAGAAATCGCCGAGATGACAGGGGCGGACGCCATCGCCCACGGGGCTACCGGCAAAGGCAACGACCAGGTGCGCTTCGAGCTCGGCGCCTACGCGCTGCGCTCGGATATCAGAATCATCGCGCCTTGGCGCGAATGGGATTTGAGCTCTCGGGAACGCCTGCTGGCTTACGCCGCAGAGCATCAGATCCCGGTCGAAATGAAGCGTGGCGCCCGATCGCCTTACTCCATGGACGCCAATCTGTTGCACATATCGTATGAAGGCGGGCCCTTAGAAGACCCCTGGTGCGAACCCGAAGCGGACATGTGGCGCTGGACGGCGGCTCCAGAGGCTGCTCCGGATAAACCGACCTACGTGGAGCTGACCTACGCCCGTGGGGATGTCGTGGCCATCGACGGCGAGTATCTGTCGCCGGCCACGGTGCTGGCGCGGCTGAACGAAATCGGCGGCGCGAATGCCATTGGAAGGCTGGACATGGTGGAGAATCGCTACGTGGGAATGAAATCCCGCGGTTGCTACGAGACGCCGGGAGGCACCATCCTGCTGAAAGCACACCGCGCCATCGAGTCTATCACCTTAGACCGCGAGGTGGCACATCTTAAGGATGAGCTTATGCCGCGCTATGCCGCGCTCATCTACAACGGCTACTGGTGGAGCCCCGAGCGCAAGATGCTGCAAGAGATGATCGACGCCTCGCAGTGGGAGGTCAACGGCACCGTGCGGCTTAAGCTCTACAAAGGCAATGTGACGGTGGTCGGCAGGCGCTCGGAGAGCGATAGCCTGTTCGACCGCGCCATCGCGAGCTTTGAAGACGACGCTGGCGCGTACGCCCAAGCCGACGCCAGCGGTTTTATCAAGCTCCACGCCTTGCGCCTGCGCATTGCCGGGAAGAAGCGGGGCATGTTCTAGGGAAGTTCTTCTAAGTCACCCTCGAGTTTTCAGAGAGGGAATGGTGCTCCCCTTGGAACGAGGGATGCACCGATAGACCCGGCCGGCGTGCAGGCGCTCAGTCCGTTTTGAGAGCAGACAAGAGCTGCTCGTTTTTCGGGCTAGCGGCTATATCTCCTTCCTCGCTACGCGAGACTCGCAGGGTGTGTATGCGCCTTCGATCGGCGCGCAAAACAGTGAAATCAAACCCGCCGCGTTTCAGGCTTTCTCCTTTCACCGGCAGACGCCCAAATGCCTTTAGCGCCAAACCTCCAATGGTGTCATATTCCTCGTCGGTGAATTCCGTGCCAAAGTAGTGGTTAAACTCCGCCATCGGCGTGCGAGCCTTAACGGTGTAACGGTTTTGCCGGTGCAGCCGGATGAGATCCTCGTCATCGATATCATGCTCGTCGTCGATCTCCCCCACGATTTGTTCGATGACATCCTCAATGCTGACCAGGCCAGCGGTACCTCCGTACTCATCCACTACAATGGCTATGTGATTGCGGCTGGTGCGAAACTCGCGCAGCAAAATATCCAGTCGTTTGCTGTCGGGGACAAACACCGGCTTGCGGATGAGGTCTTTGATATCAAAGGGCTTGTCTTCGCCCGCTAAATAAGCGAGCAAATCTTTGGCGAGCAAGATGCCGAGGACTTGTTCCCGTTTCTCGTCAACCAGCGGGAAGCGAGAGTGGCCCGAGTCGATGATAGTGGGAAGGAAATCCTTAGGATCGACGCTTTCTTGGATCACCACCATCTGTGAGGCCGGGATCATGATGTCTCCAACGCGCATCTGCGAGACATTCAGGGCGCCTTCCAGCATGACCAGCGTTTCGGGATCGATTAAATGCCGGTGTTCCGCATTGCGTAACAGCTCGACAAGCTGATCACGGTCGGCGGGGACGGGCGGGTTACGCTTTAGCAAGCGGCCAATCCAGCCCCCTGAGGGAATTTTCTCAGGGTGAGCGCTCACTCTTGCCCAGTAGGAAGAAGGTAGGGATCGGAATAGCCCAAGCGCTGCAATATGGCGCGTTCCACTTCTTCCATCTCCGTGGCTTGTGCCGGCACTGCATGGTCGAAACCGAGCAGATGCAAGGTGCCATGGACAACCAAATGCGCCCAGTGCGCCCTCCACCCCTTATGCTGAGCCGCGGCTTCGCGCGCCACCACCGGCGCGCAAAGCACGACGTCGCCTAAAAAAGCAGGCATGATTGTTTCCAGACCCGAACAAGGAAAGGCCAGAACGTTGGTCGCCTTCTTGGCATTGCGCCAACGCCGGTTGAGCTCAAAGGCTTCCTCTTCGTCGACGATGCGGATGGTCAATGATACGCGCTCACGGCGGTTGGTGATGGCCGCTCTTACCCAAGCGCGCAGTTGGGCCGGAGAAGGAACCGGTTCGCATTGCGTCGCGTATTGTACGTCGAGCTCAACGTGAGGGTCTAAAGTGTGAGGGTGGTTTCTTATCCCGGCCGTTTTCATAGGCATAATAAGCTTCCAAGACGCGGGCCACGAGGGGGTGTCTCACCACATCCTTGGATTCAAAAAAGGTAAAACTGATACCCTCGGTGTTTCTCAACACCTCGATTACCTGACACAATCCGGATGGACGTTCGCGCGGAAGGTCGATCTGGGTGATATCACCCGTCACTACAACCGTTGAGCCAAATCCGATGCGCGTGAGCAGCATTTTCATTTGCTCGACCGTGGTGTTTTGTGCTTCATCCAGGATGATGCAGGACTCATTCAAGGTTCGTCCACGCATAAACGCAAGCGGTGCCACCTCGATGAGGTTGCGCTCGATGAGCTTGGCTACGCGCTCGAAACCCAGCATCTCGTAAAGCGCGTCATATAGGGGCCGCAGATAGGGATCTACTTTTTGCGCCATGTCCCCAGGCAAAAACCCCAGCCGTTCTCCGGCCTCAACCGCAGGGCGCACCAGACACAAGCGGCGCACCCGCTCGGATTCCAACGCTTCCACCGCGCAAGCGACCGCAAGATAGGTTTTCCCAGTACCCGCGGGACCGATGCCAAACGAAATGTCCCCTTGGCGAATCGCAGTCACGTAATGCCTTTGGTTGGTCCCGCGCGCTTTCACCGTGCAGCGCTTGGTCTGGATAAGGATGTTGCCTTGGGAATCAAACGATGGGGCCTCCTCCATCCCGGCCTGCCGCAAACACAGATGAATATCGGCCGGTGTCAACACGGTAGTCTGCGTGGCGTCGTAGAGCTCGCGAATGATGCGCCCGACTGTGCGCACGGGGTTAGGTGCGCCGAGCACACGAAAAGCATTGCCCCTATTGTTTATTTCGACACCTGTGCTGCGTTCTAACTGACGTAGGTGCTCGTCAAACTGCCCACAGAGGTTAGCCAAGCGCTCGTTGTCCGAGGGCTCTAGGGTGATGTCGGCAGCAAGCGATTGGGTGCTACGAGTGCTAGAATTCAAATTCGGCAGCGTTTCGGTCGCCTGTTTATCTTCCGGTGTTGGACAAAGGCTCGCCTCGCAGCGAATTCGGTAGGGCTTTGGTGATCACGATATCGATGAATTCGCCTGCGGTGGCGGCGGGGGCTGAGAAGTTGACCACTCGGTTATTTTCGGTACGACCGCAAAGTTGAGCCGGGTCCTTACGGGAAGGGCCTTCTACCAACACCCGTTCTACTCTTCCCACCATCGCTTCGCTAATGCGTGTGGCGGTTTGCCGCAGCCTTTCCTGCAAGCTCGCGAGGCGTTGCTTTTTTGCCTCCACCGGCACCGCGTCGGGCAAACTCGCGGCAGGAGTGCCGGGTCTCGCGCTGAAGATGAAACTAAACGAGTGATCGAAGCCGACCCGGGCGACCAGGTCCAAGGTGGCTTCGAAGTCCCGCTCCGTCTCACCGGGGAAACCGACGATGAAGTCCGATGAGATGGAGATCTCTGGGCGCACGGCGCGTAAGCGCCCCAGCTTGGATTTATACTCGAGGATGGTATGCCCGCGTTTCATTAATGCCAGGATCCGATCGGAGCCGCTTTGAACCGGCAGGTGCAAGTGATTTACCAGTTCTGGAACATCGGCGTAAGTTTCGATCAACGCTTCCGAAAACTCCACCGGGTGGGAGGTCGTGAAGCGGATCCGCTCAATTCCGTCTATGACCGCCACGTACCGAATGAGCAGAGCCAGATCGACTACTTCACCGTTATGTCTTAATCCGCGGTAGGCGTTTACGTTTTGGCCCAACAGAGTAACTTCGCGCACGCCCTGCTCTGCGAGCCCCACGATCTCGTTGATGACGTCATCGAAAACTCGGCTGAACTCCTCGCCGCGGGTATAGGGCACCACGCAGAAGGTGCAGTATTTGCTGCAACCCTCCATGATCGAGACAAAGGCGCTGGGACCGCCTGCCCTGGGCTCCGGCAGGCGATCGAATTTTTCGATCTCGGGGAAGGAGATATCGATGACCGGCTGCCGTGTGCGCCGTAGCTTATCCAACATCTCGGGCAGCCGGTGCAGGGTTTGGGGGCCAAAAATAAGGTCGACGTAAGGCGCCCTCTCCCACAAGCCCAACCCTTCCTGACTGGCTACACAACCGCCAACGCCGATGATCAGGTCGGGGTTCTTCTTTTTGTAGCCATGCCACCGGCCGAGCTCTGAGAACAGCTTCTCTTGCGCTTTTTCGCGCACGGAACAGGTATTGAGCAACAAGACATTGGCTTGCGTAGGGTCGTCGACCTCGGTCAGATCCGCCGCTTCGGCCAAGATATCCGCCATGCGCGCGGAATCGTATTCATTCATCTGACAGCCGAACGTCTTAATAAAAAGCTTGCGCTCCATTCAACCTCGCGTATAGGAATCGAGGTCGATTAAGCTACACCTTTCAGCGCACTTTTTCCAGTTAAGAAAGTAGCCAACCTTCCGACACCCGCCGTGGCGCTATTGGCAGCGGCGATCCCCATCGCACGGATTTGCGGCGGCGGCTTACAAGGCTGCGGTGATCGGCTGCGTGAGCTTGTCGTAGCGACCGCACACGGCGGATGGCGAAAAAATCGATTTGGGTTACGGCTTTAGGCGATTATGAGCGATTGGGCTCGCTTCCTTACGATAACGACTCAGGCCGCCGCCCTGTTCATCCCCGACGGAATGGTGACGGGCACCGAGCGAGCCGAACGGTGGCTGCTGTGGCCGATGGAGATCCAGAACCCTGGGGCGATGCAGTAATGGGGACATCATGCCACGGCCTTTGTCGGCCATCGTCACTTTGACGATCCCGACTTAGTCGAACGCTATTTTGTGTCGGCAAGCCGTTGGCGCGCTGAATGGGATCTTTTTCACAGGGCGTCTGGACCGATCTCTCCTGTGCGAATGCGGATGGCTTGTTCAAGATCGTAGACAAATATCTTGCCGTCTCCGATGGAGCCGGTGTTGGCTGCGTTGCGCATCGACTCAATCACCCTTTCGAGCTGATCCGCGGCCACCGCGACTTCGATCTTCACCTTGGGCAGAAAATCGACTACGTATTCAGCTCCCCGATACAGTTCTGTGTGTCCCTTTTGACGCCCAAAGCCTTTTACCTCGGTAACCGTCATGCCTTGGACCCCGATTTCGGATAGCGCCTCGCGCACATCATCGAGCTTAAAGGGTTTTATCACCGCTATAACAAGTTTCATCGTTGCCTCTCCGGACTAAGCATAAATCGGGACTATTTCGACCGGGGCCGGATTGCCCCCAACGCACCCACAAATCACGCCAACCTTCATACGGTGGCGCGCAGCAAACTTTATCGATCCCATTCCATTAAGACACTATACAGTTATGGGCACTTCGATTAATTCGAAGTGCCCGGCGATATAGGGAGTTGCCGCACAGGTTCAAACAGGTAACTATTTGAAAAATGGAACGAAGCAAAAATCGCATTTTTGCTTTGCGATTCGAAGAATTCCACGGATGGAATTTTCCGAAGTGCCTATATTATAAGTTGTATCCAGCCTCGTCATGTAGCACAAGATCCAGGCCCTCCGTCTCCTGCTCCTCGTTGACCCGCAGTCCCATAGTGGCATCAAGGATGCGAAGGATGAGAAGGGTGGCGATCGCGTTGTACACGAGGGTGGCAAGAACCCCGACGGTTTGTTTCCAAACCTGCCCGCCTAGCGTGACCCCTTCCTCCAAACCTTTTCCGCCGAAGGCGGCATCCACGAAAACGCCAGTGAGGATCGCGCCTACGATACCTCCTACCGCATGCACGCCGAAAGCGTCTAAGGAATCGTCGTAACCCACGACGCGCTTCAAGCGCACAGAGGCGAAATAGCACAACAAACCGGCCGTGAACCCGATCACCAGCGAGCCCATGGGGCCGGCAAAACCCGAAGCAGGAGTAATGGCCACCAAACCGGCGACGGCCCCCGAAGCGATCCCTAAGGCGCTGGGCTTACCGTGGAAAACCCACTCACACGATAACCAGGTCATGGCGGCGGTGGCGGTCGCATACTGGGTTACCAGCATCGCCATACCCGCTACCCCATCGGCGGCGAGCTCACTTCCCGCGTTGAAACCAAACCAACCCACCCACAGCATGCCCGCACCGACCAGGGTAAGCACCAGGCTATGCGGGCGCATGGGCGTATTGGGATAGCCGCGACGTTTACCGAGGACTAGGCAAGCGACCAGCCCTGCTGTGCCGGCGTTAATGTGCACCACGGTACCGCCAGCGAAATCCAAAACGCCAAGCGTCCCCAACCAGCCGCCACCCCATACCCAGTGGGCGACTGGAGCGTAGACGACGGTCACCCACAGCGCGATAAATGCGAGCAAGGAAGAGAACTTCATGCGCTCCGCGAATGCGCCGACGATGAGCGCGGGCGTGATGATGGCGAAGGTCAGCTGGTAGGTGGAGAACACGCTCTCCGGGATCGTGCCTTTCACCGTATCTATTCGCACACCGTTCATAAATGCCTTGCTGAAATTACCGATCACCCCTGCGACATCGTCTCCGAAGGTCAAGGTGTATAAATAGAGCGCCCACAGTATGGTGACCAGGCAGGTGATGGCGAAACACTGCATCATCACGGAAAGCGCGTTTTTGGACCGCACCATCCCCGCATAGAACAAAGACAAGCCTGGGATGGTCATAAACAGCACCAGCGCTGTGGCTGTTATCATCCAGGCGGTGTCGCCGGAATTCAACTCATCGGCTGCCAGCGCGAGGGAAGGGCTCGTGATGGCGAGAATAAGCAACGTCAATCTGCTAAAGGCCTTAGGATCATTCTTCATTTCTTCGGTCTCGTCTCGTTTCATGGTTCAACTCCAACTCCCGCTCCCGTTACAACGCGTCTATACCGGTTTCGCCGGTACGGATACGCACAGCTTGGTCCAGATCGAACACGAAGATCTTTCCGTCACCGATCTTTCCCGTGTTAGTCGCTTTAGTGAGCGCTTCAATGACTTGCTCGACCCTATCATCCGCCACCGCCACTTCCACCTTTACCTTGGGGAGGAAATCGACGATATATTCCGCCCCGCGATAGAGCTCTGTGTGTCCTTTCTGCCGGCCAAATCCTTTGACCTCGCTCACCGTAATGCCCTGAACCCCGATCTCTGATAGGGCATCGCGGGCGTCATCGAGCTTGAAGGGTTTGATAACGGCGCTTATCCATTTCATCTTTACTTTTACTACCCCCAGATGGATCAATTGCAGAGTGTGAGACCGAGAATAAAACACCCGTGGCAGAAATCCTCGCTTATAACCAGATCTTCGTGACACTCGTCACCGACAGAGAATACCGCAAGCCCAACCGCCGACGCGAGCGTCGATTTCGACTTCATCGTAGCTAACCCCCGAAATTGCTTATGGGATTAAGCTCGGCACCTTTTGTGCCAGCGGAAATTATAGAAGACGAATGAATGACATAATGTCCCATCGCCGTTATCGTTCTAGTGTTCCCGCCCGATTTCGCGGTCGACGCGCACCGTTCAGGGGCCGAGAGTGCACTATTATGCACCAACTCGGTGCGCAATGAATAAGGCCTATAGAGCGGGTACGCTTTCCCTTATCGTCCCCGCCCCTCGCTTCACCCGCTGCGACCCCGCGACCGACGAGATCCCCTCTTCAATCGTGACGGGCGACGCGGCCTGGAGTCAGGACGCTGGTTAAACACATCCACCGGGCCTCGGATCGGCTAGGGCTACTTTCCATACCCTTTTGACGAGAGCTTATCGATGGAGCCCAGCTTCAAAAACAGCGGATTGATGAAGCGCAGGTGCAACCAAAGCAGCGGGCATAGGAGGACCGAGAACAGCGCTCGGCCGAGGAGGCGCACCAGCATTTGGCGGTAGGAGCGCAGGCGTCGTAACCACGAGAATCGTTCTATTAAGCTCCGCGAAAAATAAACCACGGCGCCGATGATCGCGATAAACAAAAGGGCGCCGAGCGACAGCTCGCAGTTCCGCAGCAGCCACGCAAGGTACAAGAGGAGCACGACCGGAACCAGTAACACTGCAAGCCGCAGTGCTTCACCCAGCCATTTCGGGCGAATCAAGCGGGACACTTTCAAGAACTTCTCGCTCGCTGCCTCTAACTGCTGGAGATAATATTCCGTCTGTTGCTGCATATACGAGGCAATATCGACAAACTTCCAGCGCGCTGAGCTTCCGGTATCGGAGCCGCCCCCAAACTAGTGTAGTGTCCCTTAAATAACTTTACAGACTTTCCAGTGATTGCTATGGTCTCGCTCATGCCGAACACCAGCGTGGCGATCAAGTTGCAGCCGGCTGAACGCACGCCGCTGGAGACATGGG
>JBOIEG010000316.1:0-3322 GCA_050740915.1 Gammaproteobacteria bacterium
GCGGATCCCCATGTCTCCAGCGGCGTGCGTTCAGCCGGCTGCAACTTGATCGCCACGCGGGTGTTCGGCATGAGCGAGACCATAGCAATCACTGGAAAGTCTGTAAAGTTATTTAAGGGACACTACATTAGGATGCTTCGTGGCATCGATGCCCGCATAAATCAGCAGGCCGATAAAGGCAAGTAAAATCAACGATACTAGTATATCCATCCTAAAGCTTCTGCAGCTGTTCGATTTCTTGCTCTATTTCTTTTGTGTAGAATCGATATCGCTATAGAAATCGAGAAAATTCCTAAAATGTCAGATACCAAGAGTAGCAGCTTCGCCTTCTCGTAATTTGCAAGCAACCAGCCGATTAGACTGATGTCTGTCACAACAAAGATACCTAGCCATAGTTTTAGGTAAGCTATCTTCTCCTTCAATATGTCCAGTTCAGACATTTCTATATAATTAGAAATAGCCAAGAGAGTGGATTTTTTCGGCGGATCAAGGGCCCGCAATTCATTCAAGAGCGATCTGGTCGCTGATAGTCTTTTTAACGCCGAGTTGTGGGATCTCCAGCGTCATCGCTACAGCGAGCTTTTGTCCACCGGCGAGCTTGCCTTGGGCTATAGCGTCCCGGACGGCATTTTCCATCTCGCGCTGCGAGCTCACACCAACCTTTTTGAGGAATTTCCGGATCTCAATATTCAGCGTTTCTTCGTCCATTGTCTTCGCTCCCGATTGATTCCGCTACACGCGGGTTGTCATTCCAGCACCGGCCTCTGATAATACGCCAAGCGAGTGCTCCGCAACGGCATTCTATCACCGTGCGATGCAACCGCTTTATCATGAGGTGGTGCTTATTCTAGCGTCGAGATCCCGCTTTCTCTATGGTGAACCATCTCGCTACTTCCAGCACTATCAGCGCAGTCATCCTGGCAGGCGGCCGCGCGACCCGCATGGGGGGGGAGGACAAGGGTTTGATCCATTTAGCCGGAAAGCCCTTGGTGGCTTATGTCATCGACGCCCTGCGCCCGCAGGTCGGCGCTATCCTCATCAATGCCAATCGCAACCAGGACCAATACGCGCAGTTCGGGTATCCCGTCATCGCCGATGAAATCCAAGGCTATTGCGGGCCTTTAGCGGGCATAGCGAGCGGGATGCAAGCCGCCGGTACGGACTATATCGTCACTTCCCCCTGCGACTCGCCTTTCCTGCCCCCCGATCTGGTCGCGCGCTTGGCCAAACGCAGGTACGAGACGCAAGCTGAGATCTGCGTGGCCACCGATGGGAGCCGGATCCAGCCCGTATTTTCACTGATACGCTGTGCGCTTCTGCCATCCCTGAGAATATACTTGGATAGCGGTGGGCGTAAGGTCGATGCCTGGTACGCCACGCGCTCCACGGTGGAGGTTGATTTTTCCGATGCGCCGGACACCTTCTTAAATCTCAATACGGCCGACGATCTGGCGTTGGTAGAAGCACGGCTTGGCCACAACGAACAGCAATCGCCTCCAGGCTGCACCGAAACCAGTTTGAACTAGGCGATGGCCGCAAGCACCAAAAATCCCATAGCGCCGAGCTGTCAGGATGACTTCGACCGCCAGGCGCTCAGCTGTGAGGAAGCGCTCAAACGCATTCTGAACGATGTTGCGCCGGTCGATGGGTTAGAACGCCTGCACATCAAAGCGGCCCTGGGAAGGATCATGGGCGAAGACGTGCAAGCGCGGATCAACGTGCCCCCGCACAACAACTCCGCCATGGATGGCTACGCCTTGCGCTCGCAAGACCTACCTGCCGAAGGCGAAACGAGCTTAGGGGTTGCGGGAATCGCCTGGGCCGGCCACCCGTTTTGCGGAAACCTCAATCCCGGAGAATGCGTGCGCATATTCACCGGCGCCCCCATGCCCAAAGGCACGGACACCGTGATTATTCAGGAGCAGGTGCAGCGCGATGGGGACACCATACGGCTTGCAGGTAGCTTTAGCGCCGGACAAAACGTGCGTGCGGCGGGTGAAGACATCGTTTTGGGGCAGACGGTTCTCTCAACCGGCCGCCGACTTACCCCCGCAGATCTGGGATTGCTAGCCTCCGTGGGTGTCGGCGAGGTCAGCGTGCGGCGGCGCCCGCGGGTCGCGTATTTCTCCACCGGTGATGAGTTGCGCTCTGTGGGCGAAACCTTGAGCGAGGGGGCGATCTACGACAGCAACCGTTATAGCTTGCACGGTGTGTTGAGCCGCCTGGGCGTGGAAATTCTAGATCTGGGCGTGGTCCGAGACACCCCCGAGGCGATCCATGCCGCCATGGGGCAAGCGGCTCGGATCGCAGACGCCGTCATCAGCTCCGGGGGCGTGTCAGTGGGTGAGGCAGACCATGTGACCGATGCGCTCTGCGCGCTCGGCCGCGTCGCGTTTTGGAAGGTAGCGATGAAACCGGGGCGCCCGCTCGCCTTTGGGAGGGTCGGCGGGGCCGCCTTTTTTGGACTTCCAGGAAACCCCGTCTCGGTCATGGTGACCTTCTATCAGTTCGTACAACCGGCCTTGCGCCGCATGATGGGCGAATCAGACTTTAGCCCCTTGACGATAAAGGTGCGCTGCGCGAGCAAACTAAAAAAGCGCCCCGGCCGGGTCGAGTTCCAGCGCGGGCGGCTGGTTCGGGATGAACAGGGAGACCTGCAGGTATATTCCACCGGTAGCCAGGGCTCGGCGATCCTGAGCTCGATGAGCCAAGCCAACTGCTTCATCGTCTTAGCGCTAGAGAGCGGCCAGGTGGCGCCCGGCGCGATGGTGGATGTGCAACCGTTTTCGGAGGTGGTGTGATCTGTATGGCCAACTTTAAGCGGATCCCCAGCTCTTTTAGCTTGAGTCTCCAGCCGATGTTTGTGCGTCCGCGGGCAAGACCCCGCGGCAAGGAATGCAATAACGCTTAATGGGTTCCTCCTTGGCTAGTAAGTTATGGAAGCTCTGATCTGACACCAGCACCCGTTCGCACTGAGGTATCGAAGTGTGAACGGGTAACGCGTTGATAGTGATACGGCCGTTCGCCCTTCTATACCCTTCGCCCTTCGATACCTCAGGAGCTCAGGACAGGCATCAGGGCGAACGTCCTTGGGACCGTTTCAGAGCTTCCTTATGTCTTCCCCGCTCAAAGGGCTTGAAATGCGCCAAGCGCACGGTGAAATCGGCAGGCCCCGGACGCGGGGAGAAGCCCAAACCTAGTGTAGTGTCCCTTAAATAACTTTACAGTTAAGCCGCCTTCTTTTTTCCCTCGGGGCAGGGTGGATCTGGGCTTGATCTGCTCCATCTTGACCCGCGCCCGCTCGATCTTCTTGATGATGTCC
>JBOIEG010000317.1:0-1011 GCA_050740915.1 Gammaproteobacteria bacterium
AGATCGAGCGGGCGCGGGTCAAGATGGAGCAGATCAAGCCCAGATCCACCCTGCCCCGAGGGAAAAAAGAAGGCGGCTTAACTGTAAAGTTATTTAAGGGACACTACACTAGCCTTCCCCCTGGCAGGGGGAAGGAATATGAGGGGATACGTGAGGTTCGCAACGCCACAGGCACTTCAGCAAAGACCACACAGGTTGCCGGACTAATGCGCCAGCGAGAAGGCTGCGTTCCTAGGAGGCCCGTGCCGCTCGATACGTCCATTTACACGTCGCCATCGCTAAAGCCCGGCAGCCTGTATGGTCTCGTTCTGCTATCCCCGCCGATAACTCAATACGCTAATGTTTTGCGCCTCTCACGCGTCGGATAGTCCCAGCTCCGCCGCCTTACAAGGCGGGTCATCCCGACCGGGGGAAAACAGGAACGGAGTGTAGCAAGAGTTTGAACGATTGTAAATGCGACAAATTGTCGCAGCTTCGCCGTAGGATATATATTCAGCACTGCCCACCGCGCTGCTTCCACGCCTCGCCGCCCCTGATTTGAAGCCTTTTCGGGTATCACGGCGATGATGCAGATGAAGTGCGACAAATTGTCGCGCGACAATTTGCTACATTGTCAATCCCGCCGATCCCTGGTCTAATCGGGTTTCGATAGCGTCCTGAAAAGGCGCTCTGCCCAAATAATCGCAGGAGGCAAACGATGAAACACACAGTTCTTGCTCGGAGCTACCCGAGCGTTCTACAGCGAGACCATCCCGGTAGGATCGCATTTGTTAAGATTAATACACCGGCTGAATTACGCTTATCCACTCCTGTTATGAAAGAGGTGCAGATGGTAGATCTCGACCTCTTCGAGAGCGCTTATCGTCGAGGAGTCGAGTGCGCCGAGGAGCTTTGCCGCCAAGTGTTTGCGGAAAAGTATCAACGAGTAACGGGTAATAAGCTTATAGCTCCAGCCGCAGTGATCGGATCCCCAGCTCCGAGCCGCCGTTCACCGGTTCCGTGGTAAAGAAA
>JBOIEG010000318.1:0-2177 GCA_050740915.1 Gammaproteobacteria bacterium
CTTTCGCCGCCGTACGGCTGCGTACCGATGCGGCTAAGCGGTTCAAAAAAGTGGATAACGCCACCGCCCTAATCTGGAAAATCATGCGGGTCGCCGAGACCACCTTCCGTCGTCTCAATGCGGCAGTCCTCCTCAAAGACGTCTACCAGGGAGCGACCTATGCCGATGGAATACGAATCAAAGAGGAGTCTGTGAGGGAAGCCGCCTGAGCTATTTACACACCTATTGACGGAAGCTCTGGTGCGGCTGAATCGAGATGATTTTAATGTCTTGGTTAAAGAACCGCTCGTTGCTTCGATTCACTACAAGGGTGCGCAAGAGCTCGTTCGAGAGGGGGCATTATGGTTGGACGTTCGCTTTCCCAACGAACACAAAGACTCAGGCATGGAGGGCAGCCTTAATCTGCCTCTAGTCGACATCCGCCGCAAAGCCGACACCATCGATGAGAGTAAGCGTTACGTGGTCTACTGCGACACCGGGGTTCGTAGCATTGTCGGAACCTTCCTGCTTGCCGAGCGCGGGTTTGATGTGCGCTATCTGGAAGGGGGTCTCGTCGCTACCGGCAGGCTACAAACGGTTTCTTCCGATATGACAGATTCTTTGGCTCTGAAAGAGGAGCTCGAGAAAACCAGTAGCGAGCTGCGCAAGGCTTTGGAGCTCAAGGAACAAGCGGAGCAGGAAAAACACGCCGCCGAGTCCGCCGCAGAAGAAGAGTTGCGTGCGCAGCGCGCAAGCATGGAGGGAGAAGCGAAACGCATCAGCGAGGCGCTCGGCCAAGCCCAACGCATGCAGGAGAACGTCAAGGCGGCTCAACACTCGTTTAAGCAGAAGCTATCGGCGGAACGCCAGCGACTCGAGCATGAAGCGGATCGAGTGACCCTGGAGCTGTTCAAGGCACATCATATGCGCGAGAAACTAAAGGCCGCCGAGCACGCGGAGAGGGATAGGTTGCGAGCGAAAAGAGAGGAGCTCGAAAGAGAATCAAAACGTGTCAACGAGGCGATTGGCGAAACGGAGCGCATGCGATCTCGGATCAAGGACGCGCAGAAAGCTGCAGAAAAGAAGATGCATGCCGAGCGTGAACGGATCGACCACGAGGCGGAGCGGGTGACTTTGGAGATGTTCAAGGCGCATCATATGCGCGAAGAACTGAAGGCCGATGAGCAAAAGGTGAAGGAAAGGCTGCAAGCTAAAGAGCATGAGCTGGAAAAAGAATCACAACGTGTCAGTGCGGAGCAAAACAAAACCTGTCGCATAAAAGAGGAAGTAGAAACGCAGCGCAGGCTCGTTGCGGCTGAGACGGAAAGGTTGCAACGGGATCAGGAGCGAATTCATCGCTTAAACGAAGAAACCAAAAAGCGTTTGCTGGAACAAGAAGCGCGCATTACGGCGATTTACGCCCAGAAAGAAGAAGAACTGAAGAAAGCAAGGATGTTTCGAGAGGAAGTGGAAGAGCAGCTTCGCCTGGAGCGCGAGCGCCTTGCGACGCAAACCGAGGAGACTAAGCGCAAGCTCGCTGAGGCCAGGGGTATCGAAGAAGCGATGGAGACAGCTCGCCTTGTCGCCGCCGATGAGGAGGGCCAGATCCAACAAAGACAGCACTACCTCGAGCAAAAACTGAGCGAAGAATACGAGGAGAAATTAGCAGAGGAACGCAAAAAACTGAAACTAGAATTCGCCAGCAATGCGGAACAACTCGCCTTGGCGCGCAAAGAAAAGGCGGCGGCCGAAGTGGCGAGCCGCGCGGCTGCCGAAGAAGCGGAACGCATTGTCGCCCAACACAAAGCCGCCTACCGGCGACAGCACGAAGAACAACAGGCCAGCATGCAGGCCGAGCGCGAGCGGATGGATCGAGAAACGGTGAAACTGAGTGCGCAACTGCAGCAAGCCGCCTTGATCAAAAAAGAGGCTACGAGCATCAAGCACACTGCCGAGGAACATCTCGCCCGGGTGCGCAAGGAACAGGAGATCGCCACATCGGGAGCGCAAAGAGCCGACATGGAAGCCCAAGTCGCTGCAATGGAAACCGAGCTCAGCGAAGCTGCTCAAAACCTAGTGTAGTGTCCCTTAAATAACTTTACAGACTTTCCAGTGATTGCTATGGTCTCGCTCATGCCGACCACCCGCGTGGCGATCAAGTTGCAGCCGGCTGAACGCACGCCGCTGGAGACATGGGG
>JBOIEG010000319.1:0-1639 GCA_050740915.1 Gammaproteobacteria bacterium
GCTCGTCTGCGCTGTGCTTCTCGCTGTGGGACTGGCCACACGTTTTGCCGGGCTGAGCTTGATCCTCGCCATCCTCGGGAAGCAGATGGCGGATCCGGCGCTGGCGGACGATTGGTACTGGCTGGCCATCGCTGGCCTCTTGGCCCTGTTCGGGCCCGGGGAGCTCTCCATCGATGCGCTGATCGACAGGGGCTTACGCCGGGTGTTCCCGCAGCTTGAGGGCAAACCTGCCTTCTCGCTCGAGGGCCTCCCACGGGTGGTCATCGTTGGCACGGGGTTCGGCGGGCTGGCTTGTGCAGCGGCGCTGCGCCGGGTCAGAGCATCGATCACGCTCATCGACCGACGCAACTACCACCTGTTTCAACCCTTGTTATATCAGGCGGCCACCGCGGGGCTCTCCCCTGGCGACATCGCCACACCGGTACGGGGGCTGTTCCGCGATGATTAGTGTTGGAGGGAGCGATGCGAAGCCAGGTCAACGATGTACCGGTGAAAACGTATCGCTGGCGAAAGCTTTTCCGAATTTCCGGGCGATCGTCATGGTGTCAGCGGGAACGCAGGCACTACCGAACACATGCGCCTGCTGGCCGTGTTCGTCGTCGATACCGACGAAAAGAACCTGACGACCTACAAGTAGTTGGAATTAGGACTCGCCGCCGAGTTTGGGTCGGCGGCGAAGGGTACGAGCCACAAGCATGCCTGACTTCCATTCACTAACACTTAAGGATGGTCAAAAAACCCGCTCGATGATCTTCAAGGTACCCCGCTACTTAAGGACACTGTTCTGTCCTCCGCAAGGAACTGCTCGACTGCCTCGCCCATCTCTTGGCCATCGCAATAGCGATGCGGATCGGTGCTGATCCGGGCGGTACTTGAATCGCAGCCATAATCATGGGCGAGTGCTCGCGTCGAGTCGTGCGTGCGATCACGAGCGCCTGACTGTCTATCGCCTTATTGGCGAAACGATCGTTCGGAGACCCATCACCCGGCTATGGCTATCGCCGCTCGGTGCGGGAGCGAAGTGTCATACCTGGGACAAAGCTTGGGCTCTCAGTCCTCGCGTGCCAGCCGGGCTTCGGCGAGATCGATTTCGCGCTCGAGGCGGATCAGCACGTCGTCGCCGATCTTGTCCTCTCGCCACAGCTTGATGAGTGCATCGCGCTGCGCGGCGGCGGCGCCGAGCCAGAGTCGCGTCTCGCTGTCGGGCGAAATCGACCCACCCGAGCGATGCAATGAAGGACTGTTGAAAAAGCGCTTCACGGCTACGGCCTTATGCGCCGGCACCCCGTGCTCGGCAACCAACTTATCTTATCTACGGCCCGAATCGCGGCGCGGCGCAGCGCCTCGCGAGCGAGCTCGGATTCAGTCTCAGCAAAGGTATCGCTTTCGAGACGCAATGCCCTCACCAGGGCTGGCAACGTCAGTCCCTGACCCACCAACGTCACGAAAACGATGCCGAAGGTGAGCAGGATCACGAGGTCACGCTGCGGGAAAGGCTCGCCGCTCGGCAGGACTGCCGGAAGCGCGAGCGCGGCGGCCAGCGAGACGACTCCCCGCATGCCGCACCAGCTGACGAGCGTCGAGACGCGGGCCGAGGCGGGATCGCGGCGGCGCAGTGACGGAATCAGCCAGCGCACGC
>JBOIEG010000320.1:0-3000 GCA_050740915.1 Gammaproteobacteria bacterium
GCTCGGGATCTCGCGTTCCGGCGGTGCTCGGAATCCTCATGTATTTCAATATACACTGCGGTTCCTGCGCTCCGGCGGAACGCGACCTTCCTTCGCTCGCGACGGTTTTTTCACAAACTCTCAGACATACTTGGGCAAGTTGGCATGTTCAGGCCGGAACGAGTCTACAGATCTTGATGGAACTTGCTGGCTGGTCATCCTACGAGATGGTGCTACGCTACGCTCATCTCGCAAGCGATCACCTGTATCATGCCGCCGACAAGATCGCCTTGCCTGAGGTCAAAACTGCGAGGGGCCGCGGTACGCTGGTTACGAATCAGCTACGTTGCAACGTGGGCCCACTCCCCGTAAGGAATAGAAATGGTTCGTAACTCGTTGATTTGGCGGAGGAGGTGGGATTCGAACCCACGTGGGGCGGTGTGCCCCCAACCGATTTCGAGTCGGTGCCGGTGTGACCGCTTCGGTACTCCTCCGTAATAAACTGCACCGCTGCCCTATCCAAAGGTTGGGAGCAGTGATCTAACTAGGCTTTGCCTTCCTGCTAAAAATCCCAGGCCCTGGGTTCTTCCAAGCCCGTTCGGCACCGGGGAAGATAGATTTTCGACCCAGTATCGTATAGAGTAAATGTTACCGCTATCGGCACGCGCAAGCTATACGGACGGTTCATGGCGGATCGTCGGAGCGCTGGTTCGCGTAGTTATCCACACGCAGCACCAAACCTCTTCCTCCGAGTCTGACCGGATCCTCGGGTTACAAGCCCCAATAGCCTTTGACAAAACGGCATAGACAAACGTCTACGATGGGTCAGTTTGTCGCAGGTATGTTATTTTATTACCAGACTTATCCACACAAACTGTGGATAAGTTGGCCTTGCTAAGGGTTACCCGAATAGAAGCCTGCTTGCCAGCATGGGCGTCATTTGTCTCGTAAGCTTAGCACATTGGTCAGAGAAAGATCCTCAGAGTTTCTCCCGAACGGTCCGTTGTAAGCGGTGCCTAAATAAGCTCGATTTTGTCTTCCTCGTGAGATCCGGAAAGCTCGCGGCGAAGTTCCAGGAGTTTCGTAGATCAGAGTGCTCTCATCGAAGCGCCGCGCGGCTCGGTTGATTGTCGTAGCGCCGCTTTTCGCGTCTTCTGACGTAGCGCGGAAAAGGCTAAGAGGCTGTTAAATGCCCCGGGTTTGGGTTGCTTTGACGGTAGCCAACTCATGCAGATGATGCCGGTACCAGTTAACACCTGCGTACTTCGCATTGATGGCATGGACCTCGGGTTTCAACGCCAATAGTTGCAGGATGTCATTAAGGCCGAACTCTTGGTTTGCAGGGTAAAGCTCCTGGTACACCCGGCGCACGAAGGCGTAGTCTTCTGGATAATCGAGGGTCCAGCGGTGCGACATGGAATAATCTCGCTTAGGCTTGTCATTCAGATCCGCATCCCAAACGAGGTTGGAGAGCGCAAAGCGATGCGGCCTCTCCCAGATAAAAGGTGTGGTATGTTCCCGCTCCATGGGGAGGCTCGCCTCCCGCCAGGCGCAGCCAAGAGCCGCCATGCTCATGACCTCCACGTCGTTTCCATCGGGAAATGATGCTGGATGGAGATTGCTGGCGTAGTCGTTATCACCGTCCTTAAACCGCGCAAACACGCGATCGATGTTGCCGGGATCGATGAGCGGGCAGTCCGAAGGGATCTTTGCCACCACCTCGGCGCCGTAGCGCAGAGCGACTTGATAATGCCTGTCCAGCAGATCCGTGGCGTGCCCACGATAGACTTCAACCCCCTGCGTGTTGCACACGGCCACGATTGCATCGTCCTCCGTCGCCATGGTCGTCGCGACCACGATCCGGGCCGGCACTGTTGCACGGGCGATCCGCTCCAGCAAGCGCATCAATAAGGTCTCGCCCATCAAGTCCATTAACACCTTGCCGGGAAGTCTGCTGGAGCCGACACGAGCTTGCACGATGATGAGATTCTTCATGGCCTTACGACAAGGCGGGAAGAGCTGCCTCTATTTGGCAAAGCCTCAAACATTCCCTGGCGATATTGGCCGCCGATCGGCCACCGTTTTGGATCGGCATGAGCCGTCGCAATTCCTCCACCGCCATATCCGAATGCAGTTCCTTGCCTAGTGCAAGGGCAACGTAGGCCACCGACGAGAAACGCGTCACCAGGGCGCAACAGTTCGCGATCATGTGATCGGTATTACCGTCGGCAAAACACCGGGCCCCCGGCGAGTAACGCTCGACTTCGCGCCTTGCCCGCTCGGCGTTCTCATTAGGATGAAACTTGAAAATCAGCGCTCGCCCATTCGCGATCTGATTTGCTTTTTGGATAAACCGTGGCCTGTTTTCGTACTTGTAGGTCTCCCGCCGATCCGACGTCGCGACCAGCACGTAGTCTCGGTACGGAAAATCGTTCTCCAAGAGACGGGGGCAATCATCGAAATTGGGGATCCCAGTCACGCGGATCTTCTCTTCCTTGACCCCTTTGCGCATGAAAAGCTCTTTGTAACCCTGCGATGCTACGCAAAAGATATCGTACCCATCGGATAAGCCGGTGGTCGAGGTGAAGGCGAACCACCGCGGAAGGCGAAGTTTCTTTACCAGATAAAACATGATGGTCTCCGGATCGGTCATGCCTTCTTGCACCAGAACTAGCTTTGACCCCAGCACGTTGTTAGGCACCACGAGATCGCTACAAGTCACCACCAGTTGGTAAGGACCCTTACAGCCTTCATAGTCAAACGCCGCACCGTGAGCCTCCAAATAGCGCAGGGTTTGTTTGAGGAAATTACCCCCCATTACGGTAAAATCCAGCATTCCCACCCGCTGCAACAGGCGTAAAAACCCCTCGCCGTAATAGGGAGTGAAATAGGCATCGAACTGCGGCAGGTGGCGCGCAATTTGATATATCATCTTGGTTTGATTCGGTGACCCGCAAATGAAAAGGGCTTTCATCTTATTCATAGGAGCCTGTCGGACTTAGGAAGAACCTACTGCGGCGG
>JBOIEG010000321.1:0-13938 GCA_050740915.1 Gammaproteobacteria bacterium
GCGGATCCCCATGTCTCCAGCGGCGTGCGTTCAGCCGGCTGCAACTTGATCGCCACGCGGGTGGTCGGCATGAGCGAGACCATAGCAATCACTGGAAAGTCTGTAAAGTTATTTAAGGGACACTACATTAGTTATGCCGATCAACCGTGCGGTGTTCCCCGGCTATGCCAAACTGGCCAAGACTCTTGCGGTACTACGAGCAGGATATCTAGAAGTGCTGGCAGCGATCGCGATGTTCATACTCCCCGCCGGGGTCGGTGTGGCATTGACAGCGGACTTTTTTGTTCCCGTGATTTTGGGGCCTAACTGGAGCGGTTTGATTCCGATGGTCCAGCTGCTAGCGATCTCAAGCACGCTAGTCGCCTTGCAAACGAATAATGGGAATATCTACCTCGCGCTTGGCTCGCCAAGGACGCTAACCGCCCTCGCGCTGCTCTCGGTGACGATATTCGTGCCGCTTGTGATCTGGCTCACCCGTGAAAACGGAGCCACAGGAGCCGCATGGGGAAACCTTGCAGCCGTGCTATTAATGCTACCGATCAATCTAAGCGTTCTTTTTAGAAAGCTGGAATTAAAGGCCCCGCAGTTTTTGCGAGCGATTTGGAGACCTCTTGTCTCCACCTTGGGAATGGTTGGCGTAGTGCTTTATATAAAGCACTCTATCTTAGTGCACTGGTTATTTCTTGGTGCGATGGCGCAACTCCTTTTGGTGTGTATCGCAGGCGCAGTCGCATACGCGGTTTTTATCGGTCTCTTGTGGCAACTATCGGGTCGCCCGGCAGGGGCCGAGCGGTATGTCGTCAATCGTCTGGCACATTATCGCTCAAGGCGAATGGCGGGGACTTCGACGTAAAAGGGAGACCGTGTTTCGGCTGTCGACGGGGAATGAGTCAATCTCGTTGAACATTTTTTAAACGGTCCCGTTAACCAAGAAGGACACGGACCTTTTCTCGTTGCAGGTGACTTCTCGACCGAGTTGCCTGAAGAGGGCCGTTTCCAGCGTTTGAGCACCCAGAGCAAGCGCTTCATCGACGCCATCAAGATGATCGCCTACCGGGCGGAGACCGCCATGGCCTATGCGCTGCGCGAACAAGGCCAGCTGCACGCAGTCTACTTCGGGCGATCTACCGCACCGAGGTCGACCTTTTTCCCAACGAACCGCAAGGCACCTTAACCGTCCGTGTGCAGCATCTCGCGAAAGATCAGCGTTTTACTCGTGGGCTAGCCTTTGTTGGCTTTCTGCGTGTTCGCTGTGTGCAACCACTGCACGGCTTTGTTCAATCCCGGTTCTACCTCGCGTTGCAGATGCAGCGTAAGCGCTAGGCACAGCAACTCGCCCGCGGTCACTCCGAGAACCGTCTGTTTCGCCACTTGGCTTTGCAGCTCGGTGCAATAATGAGGGTTTGTACCAGATCGCGATCTAGGGTGACTTTGCGGGCTTCGGAATAACTGCCTGTATTTAAGATACTTGTCTACGATATAGACATCCTTATCGGGGTTTTTTGTGGAGCCAGGCGGGATCGAACCGCCGACCTCTACAATGCCATTGTAGCGCTCTCCCAGCTGAGCTATGGCCCCATGTCAACCGTTGTTTAACTCAATGTTTAATCTAAGCTTCATCTAGGAGCGAGAATCTACGCCAGCGCCGAAAAGGTGTCAAGGCGACCGCTGTTCTTGAATATAGCGCAAGGCATGGTCCAAACGTTCCAGGCTGCGCTCTCGTCCGACTAGCTCCGCGGTAATATCAATGGGAGGCGACACTGCTCCACCGCTCAGGGCAACGCGCAGCGGCTGAGCAATGGCCCCCAGGGTGATCCCAAACTTTTCCGCTACGTCCGTGAGCGAGTCGTGTATACTCTTGGCAGACCATTCAGGTAACAGCGAGAGCCTTTCGCGCAGTGTGTGCAAGGGTTCGATCGCCTCCTGGCGCAAGAACTTGCGGGCGGCTTGCTCATTATAATGTGCTATGTCTTGATAAAAGAATCGGCAGTTCTCCGCGAGCTCACGCAGGGTCTTAGAGCGCCCCCACTGCAACTCGATGATCCCTTCTAACGGCGGAAAGGGGGTTGGTTGTATACCTTTTTCCTCTAAAAAGGGGTGCAAGTCGCCCCCGATCCGCCCTCGCCCGAGGGACTTAAGATAATGCTGGTTTAGCCACAGCAGTTTTTGTGGATCCAACCTCGCCGCCGCTTTATTGACGTCGCGCACGTCGAATTGAGCTATCATCTCTTCGAGGGAGAAGATTTCTTGATCCCCATGGGACCATCCGAGGCGCACCAGATAGTTAAGCATGGCCTCTGGCAGATACCCTTGTTTGCGATATTCGAGCCCGTTGACCGCCCCCCGCCGTTTGGAGAGACGCTTGCCATCAGGGGCCAGGATGGCGGGGAGATGCGCGTAGCACGGCGGATCTGCGCCTAAGGCGGTCAGGATATTTATTTGCCGCGGCGTGTTGTTGAGATGGTCGTCACCCCGTATCACGTGGCTGATAGCCATATCCATATCGTCCACAACCACGGTTAGGTTGTAGGTGGGCACGCCATCGGAACGGGCGATGATCAGATCGTCTAACTCTTGGTTACGGAAAAGGCTAGCGCCGTGCACAAGGTCGTCCACCACGACCTCGCCATCCAGTGGGTTCGCAAAGCGGACCACGCAGGGGGCGTTTGGACCCTCGTGGTTTTCCGTGCGGTTGCGGCAATGTCCGTCGTAACGGGGCTTCTCCTTGTGTGCCAACTGCTTTTCGCGGAGCCTTTCCAATCGCTCTTTGGAGCACGTGCAGTAATAGGCTTTGCCTTCGCCGAGCAATCGTTCAATGACTTCGCGGTAACGCTCGAAGCGTTGGGTTTGGAAAACGGGACCCTGGTCGTAGTCCAGGCGAAGCCAGGACATGGCTTCTAATATGGCTTTTATAGAAGCTTCCGTGGAACGCTCTCGGTCTGTGTCTTCGATCCGAAGGATAAAATCCCCACTCTGTTTTCGCGCATGCAACCAGGAATAAAGCGCGGTGCGCACTCCTCCTAAGTGCAGATCGCCCGTTGGGCTGGGAGCAAAGCGGGTGCGTACCCTCATAGGGTTGGTACGCTTAGCGGACGGCGCTTAGAGTTTGTTTGGAAACCGAGGTAAAACACAGTTGCGTGTGATTTTAACGAAAGAACTTTTATTGCAGTCCTTATCAAGCTATTTTATGTGAACAAGAAGTTGTGGCCATGTAAAATGTGGTGCCGAGGAGAGGACTTGAACCTCCACGGGGTTGCCCCCACTAGCACCTGAAGCTAGCGCGTCTACCGATTCCGCCACCTCGGCTGGGAGAACGCGGAATCTACCGAACCCATCCATTGGTGTCAATGAACAAAAAGAGAAGCCGTCGCCTCTACCATGATCCGCATAGTGTGCGTGAAGCGCAAAAGTATGCAGATCCGATCGCGAGTCGGGAGCTGATCCTAAGCTATTTGGGTGACTGCCCCGGTCCCCGGGTTTTGGAGCGGATAGCCTCCGATCTCGAGATCCACGACAGTAAAAAACTCGATGCGCTTCACCGCCGTTTGCGCGCGATGCAGCGGGACGGGCAACTTATGCGCAATCGCCGTGGCGCCTATGGAGTGGCGGATAAGATGGGCCTTGTGCGGGGCCGCGTGGTGGGTCATCCCGATGGTTTTGGCTTTTTGGTGTGCGAGGAAGGGGGTGCCGATATTTTCTTGTCAGCGCGGCAAATGCGCCTCGCCCTACACGGTGACCGCGTGCTCGCGCGGGTGCTAGGTGTCGACCGCAAGGGACGTCCGGAAGGCACTATAGTCGAGGTATTAGAGCGGGCGAACAAGGAGGTGGTCGGCCGCTATGGTAAAGAGGGCGGGGTGGGTTTTGTGGTTCCGGATAACAAACGGATCCACCAAGACATCCTTATCCCGCGCGGACAGGGTGCGGATGCACGCGACGGCCAGATCGTGACCGCGGCGATCCTAACGCAGCCCGACGACAGGCGTCAGCCCCTGGGCCGAATAGTGGAGGTGCTGGGAGAGCACCTGGCCCCGGGCATGGAAGTGGAGATCGCGATCCGCGCGCACCACCTTCCTTGGGAATGGCCTGCCGAGCTCGAGCAAGAGATCGAGGATCTTGCGGGGGAGGTCAAACCGAGTGACAAAAGGGGGCGGGTGGATCTCAGGGCGTTACCGCTGGTGACTATCGATGGAGAGGACGCACGGGACTTCGATGATGCGGTTTACTGCCAAGGATATGACAAAGGCTGGCGCCTGTGGGTGGCTATCGCCGATGTCTCGCATTACGTATGGCCCGGCACCGCGTTGGACGAAGAGGCGAAAAACCGAGGCACCTCGGTTTATTTTCCCGATCGTGTTATCCCCATGTTGCCGGAGGTGTTATCGAATGGGCTGTGTTCTTTGAACCCCGGGGTGGACCGCTTATGTCTCGCATGCGAACTCGAGATCGGTCCGAAAGGTGCTGTTAAGGCATATCGCTTCGTTGAAGCGGTGATGCGTTCGGCGGCCAGATTAAGCTATAGCGAAGTCGCTGCCGTGGTGGTCAACGAAGATCAAGCCGCTCGTGCTCATCGCCGAGAATTGGTCCCGCACTTGGATAATCTCTACGCTTTGTATCGGGCTCTGCATAAGCGGCGCATCCAGCGGGGCGCCATAGACTTCGACACGGTGGAGACGCAGATCGTTTTTGACGACAAAGGCAAAATTTCGCAGATCCACGCGTTGGAGCGCAACGATGCGCATCGCATCATTGAAGAGTGCATGATCGCGGCCAACGTGGCGGCAGCCTCCTTCTTATTGCGCCACCGTATGCCTTTTCTATTCCGTGTGCATGAACCGCCCGGGCCAGAGGAGATTGAGTCTGTGCAGGCATTCTTAGGAGAGTTGGGAGTTCGGTTGAGAGGAGGGAAGGCCCCTGTCGCCAAAGATTATGCTGAGACTTTGAGCTCTGTTGCCGGGCGTGAGGATGAGCACTTGATCCAAACGGTATTGCTGCGCAGCCTTAAACTAGCAATGTACAGCCCGAAGAACCGGGGGCATTTCGGGCTGGCATTCGAAGCCTACACCCATTTCACCTCGCCCATACGGCGCTACCCGGACCTTTTAGCGCATCGCGCGATTCGTCATTTATTGGCGGAGCGCTCGCGGGGCGAATTCCCCTATGACCGATCGCACTTAGAACAGCTCGGCGAGCATTGTTCGATGGCTGAGCGCCGTGCCGATGAAGCAACACGAGATGCAATCGCCTGGTTGAAATGCGAATATATGCTGGACAAGATTGGGGATCGCTACCAGGGGGTCATATCCTCGGTTACCCCGTTCGGGTTGTTTGTGGAGCTAAAAGACATCTACGTGGAAGGATTGGTTCACGTAACGTCGCTCAAGGACGATTACTATCATTTTGATCCGATACGCCGGCGCTTGACCGGAGAACGCAGCGGTGTGGTGTGTCGGTTGGCGCAAGCGGTTAGCGTTCAACTCACGCGCGTGGATTTGGACGAGAAGAAAATCGATCTCGTATTATGTTAAAGATGCGTCCTAAGCGCCATTTTAGAGCGAACTTGCAGAACGGCTGGGCGGAGTGCTTTTTCTCAGCCGGGATCGCCGATTTTGCCGGAGAGGCAAGAATGAAACTCGGCCCCCAAAGCCATGTCTGATCTCGTCTACGGTATCCACGCGGTACGCCATACCTTGCTACATTCCCCACAGGATGCACTGGAGCTGTGGCTTAAAATCGATTGGCATGCGCGAGGGATCTCCGAAATCCGAACCCTGGCGTTAAAAAGCGGGATCGCGATTCAAGAGGTACCTGACGCGACCCTGGATAAGCTCGCCAATGACGGTGTGCATCAGGGGGTTGTGCTCAGGCGCCGAACCCCGAAGCTGCGCGACGAACGGGACCTGGTGTCTATATTAGCAGAACGCCCGGCAATGGCTTTGCTTCTGGTGCTTGATGGGATCCAGGATCCGCAGAATCTAGGCGCTTGTCTACGCACGGCGGATGCGGCGGGTGTCGACGCCGTCATCGTCCCCATGCATCGGGGAGTTGGTGTTACCGGTGCTACGCGAAAGGTAGCAAGCGGAGCCGCCGAGACCGTATCCCTTATCGCGGTGAGAAATTTGGCGCGCTCGTTAAGAGAGATCCGCGACGCCGGCATTTGGGTGGTAGGAACGGCCGACGATGCTGAGCAGACGCTTTATGATGTCGACTTCAACAGATCAACCGCATTGGTAGTGGGTTCCGAAAACAGAGGACTGAGACGCCTGACCCGTGAACACTGCGATGTGTTGGCAAGCATCCCCATGCAGGGCAATGTGGAATGCCTGAATGTGTCGGTTACCACCGGGATCGGTTTGTTTGAGGCGGTGCGCCAGCGTCGTTGCCAATCGCCAAGCGGGCGGTCCACTTAAGGGTATTTCGATAGATTGCTTCCCTGCAATTTATCGATTCGGCGAGGCCAGGAAAATTGAATAGTTCGCAGTACTGAAATACAATACGCTCCCCGAGTGTAAACCCTTGCTTTACCGCTACGGTGAACAGGCGGAAGGCTTAATCCAAAAGGGAGACTCATGCGCCATTACGAAATAGTGTTTTTGGTGCACCCAGACCAAAGCGAACAAGTACCCGCGATGATTGAACGCTACCGTTCCATGATCGAGGGCAAAGAGGGGCGAATACACCGGCTCGAGGACTGGGGACGGCGTCCGCTAACTTATCCTATTAATAAGGTACATAAAGCGCATTACGTGCTGATGAATGTGGAATGCGACGGCGAGACCCTGAGTCAGCTGACAAGCGCCTTTCGTTTCAACGACGCGGTTATACGCAACGTAACGATGCGACGCTCCAGAGCGATTACCGATCCCTCGCTTCTGGCGAGAACGAAGGAGGAGGATGAGAGGAAAGAGCGTGTTACGCCAAGCTCCCGGACGGAAGAAGGCGAGAAACCGTCGTTACAAGCGGTAGAGGAAGAGGTTGAGATACCGGAGCTTAAAGTCCAAGAAGGAGTGGTGGAGGAGGATCCAGCATCGGGATACGCAGAGGATCGGGGGCTAGGCCCCGCACCTTCGGAGGAATAGGCGATGTCACGATTTTTTAGGCGCAAGCGTTATTGCCGCTTTACAGCGGAAGGTTTTACCGAGATCGATTACAAGGACCTTGCTACACTCAAGGTTTATCTTTCGGAAACGGGAAAAATTATGCCCAGCCGGATGTGGGGTACCAAAGCCCGCTATCAAAGGCAGCTCACCAGGGCTATAAAAATGGCACGATACCTCGCTCTGCTGCCTTATTGCGATGCGCATTAGTGTAGAGGGCTGAACCACAGGCTCGCTTTTTTATCTTGGGGGAGCGTGGGCGCTAACATCGCAGGCGAGACAGGGTGTCTGAAGTCGGATGTGAGAAGACTAAAGGTCCAAAGCTCAGAGCTTGTGAAAAAATCTGCTGCGCTCGGGATCTCGCATTTCGGTGGGGCTGGGAATCCTCATGTATTTCAATATACACTCCGGTTCCTGCGCTCCGACGAAACGCGACCTCTGTTCGCCCACGACGATTTTTCACAAGCTCTCACCACGATCCGCTCCGGCGAGGGCTAACGTTTAAATGCGACTAAGAACGGCAATACTCGGAGGGGTGTTTCGGATCGTCCGAGACACCCCCTAGTTCATTCGAGGGGGTCCAGTGGAAGTCATCCTGTTGGAAAGAATACTAAAGCTGGGAAACCTGGGCGACAAAGTAAAAGTTAAGCCAGGCTACGCCAGAAATTATCTCATCCCAGGGAAAAAGGCAGTGCCGGTCACGGCCGATAATGTAAAAGCCTTTGAACGAAGGCGGGCCGAGCTTGAGGGGGAGCAAAACGCCGCTTTAGCGAATGCTCAGGATCGGGCTATCGCCATAGGCGCACTTGAGATCACCATTGCCAGTAAGGCGGGCACGGAGGGAAAGCTGTTTGGCTCGGTAGGTCCATTGGAAATCGCGGAGACGGTGAGTGCGGCTGGAGTCGAGCTTAAAAAGCGCGAAGTGCGGCTGGTAGGCGGTCCGATCCGTGAGCTCGGCCAGCATCTCGTGCCCATCCGTTTGCACGCGGATGTGGAAACCTTGGTTAAAGTACATGTGGTTGCGGAATAAAGAATGCGAACTGCGAATGTGATCGAGAGTACGGTTACTTTGGTGCAAACCCTTAGCTGTTTTGCTCCGCCATTTCATCCCTCGAAGCGCCTTAGGACATAAGGCAGAAAGCCCGCAAGGCGCGGCCCGATGCGGCGTCTCTGTCCACCCGGTGATGTCGGTCGGGGGTGTCGATGAGCCGGTCTGCTTTGCCGGAGAGTGTCGCTCCGCCTGTTGAGTCTCTCAAGGTCCCACCCCATTCGATCGAAGCCGAACAATCTTTGTTAGGCGGCCTGATGCTGGATAGCAGCGCGTGGGAAGATGTCGCTGACCAGGTCGACGACGAAGACTTTTATCGTTCCGATCATTCTCTCATCTATAGCGCAATCCGATCGCTGGCGGAAGAAAGCCGACCACATGATATCGTGACCCTGTCAGAGTGGCTGGGAAACCGGGGTGAGCTTGAACGGGTTGGAGGCTTGCCTTATCTCGCGGCACTGGTCGAGAACACGCCCACCGCGGAGAACGTGCGCCATTACGCGGGGATTGTGCGTGACAGGGCCATCTTACGCCTGCTGGTGCGGGTGGGAGGGG
Organism: Gammaproteobacteria bacterium; assembly: GCA_050740915.1. GTDB lineage: Bacteria > Pseudomonadota > Gammaproteobacteria > JBOHHR01 > JBOHHR01 > JBOHHR01. The sequence goes on from JBOIEG010000321.1 coordinate 8,698, forward strand.
AGATAGCCAAAAGTGGATTCAGTACCCGCGGCAGTAGTTCCAAGGAATTGTTGGATCGTGCCGAGCGTATGGTGTTTGAAATCGCGGAACGTCACGCCCGCGGGCGCAGTGGCTATCGCGGGATTAAGGATCTGCTGAACAATGCGCTTGAACGCATCCAAAAGCTCTATGAGTCGGATAACCCGCTCACTGGGGTGGCCACCGGTTTCAGTGATTTCGATGAGCTGACTTCGGGGCTGCAAGCGGCAGATCTCGTTATTGTCGCGGGCCGCCCTTCTATGGGCAAAACCGCCTTTGCCGTTAATATCGCGGAACGCGCCGTGATCAAGGATAAGCTCACGGTCGCGATCTTTAGCATGGAGATGCCGGGAGAGCAGTTGGCCATGCGCATGATGGCTTCTCTGGGCCGAATCGACCAGCACAAGGTGCGCACCGGAAAGCTGAGCGATGAGGACTGGCCGCGGCTCACCTCCGCCGTCACCATGCTCGCGGAGGCCTCTTTGTTCATAGATGACACCCCCGCCCTGACTCCCAACGAACTGCGGGCGCGGTGTCGGCGCATCGCCCGCCAGAAGGGGCTAGGACTGGTGATCGTGGACTATCTGCAACTCATGGAGGTTCTGGGAACAACGGAAAACCGCGCCACAGAGATCTCTCAGATCTCGCGTTCACTGAAAGCGCTGGCGAAAGAGCTCAATTGCCCGATCGTTGCCCTGTCCCAACTCAACCGCAGCTTAGAAAGCCGTACCGACAAACGCCCGGTGATGTCTGACCTGCGCGAGTCGGGCGCCATCGAGCAGGACGCGGATCTTATCGTCTTTATCTATCGCGATGAGGTCTACCACGAGGACAGCCAACACAAAGGGACCGCGGAAATCATCGTGGCCAAGCAACGAAATGGTCCCATTGGTAAAGTCCGAATGGCGTTCCTGGGCCAATACACCCGCTTTGAAGACCTCGCGAGCGAGAGATACTATGATTCAGCCGGGGGGTACGAATGACGCGGCCCGCATGCGTCATCATCAACACCCAGGCAGCCCGCGCCAACCTTAAAACTGTTCGAAAATATGCCCCTCACCAACGGGTAATGGCCATTATCAAGGCCGATGCCTATGGGCACGGCCTAGTGCGCATTGCACGCGCCCCCTCGGGAGCCGACGCGTTCGGAGTGGCCAGTCTCGAGGAAGCCCAGGAACTTAGGGAGCATGGTATCGGGGATCCGGTAGTGCTGCTCGAGGGGCCGTTTGCCGCCGAGGAGCTCGTTGATCTGGCGCGCCTAGATATAGAAACAGTGATCCACCATGAAGCCCAGCTCGACATGCTCCGTGACCTTCCAGCGACTAAAGCAGTTTGAGTGTGGCTAAAAATAGACAGCGGCATGCACCGCTTGGGATTTCCGCCCGAGCGGGTGCGGGAAGTCTGGAGGCGCCTAAACGAATGCGCCGGGGTGAGAGGGACCCGACTGATGACCCACTTGGCATGCGCACAAAAGCGCGGAGATCCGTCCGTGGGCGAGCAATTGCAATGCTTTACTGAAGCCACCTCCGATCTCGAAGGCGAGCGGTGTATCGCAAATTCGGCGGCCATCATGACCTGCCCGCAGGCGTTGGCAAACTGGGTGCGGCCGGGGATCATGCTCTACGGGGTTTCCCCTTTAAGCGAAGAATGCGGCCAGGGTGAAGGTTTGTTGCCGGTTATGACCTTAAAGTCCGCCCTGATCGCGGTCAATGATGTGAAGGCGGGGGAAGCGGTAGGCTACGGGGCCACCTGGTGTTGCCCTCAAGACATGCGGATCGGCGTTGTCGCCATGGGATATGGCGACGGCTACCCTCGCCATGCCGTCTCCGGCACACCTATTTTAGTTAAAGGGCGCAGAGCGGCACTGATCGGCAAGGCCTCGATGGACATGCTAACGGTGGATCTGCGAGGGATCCCGGATCCGCGGGTGGGGGATCCCGTGGTGTTGTGGGGGGATGGGCTGCCGGTCGAGGAGGTCGCCCAATGCGCGGAAACCATCCCCTATGAGCTGCTTTGCAGCGTGCGTTTGCGGGCGCGTTTCGTTGAAGTTGGGGATGGCTGATGGCGCTTAGGGTGGGATATCAGTGCCAGGTGTGTGGGGCAACCGCGCCTCAATGGGCGGGGAGGTGCGTCGAGTGTGGAGCCTGGAATACCCTGACCGAACAACTACCGGAACGCAAGGCCGCGACGGCGAGCCCGCACAGCCAAACGCCGGCGGCGATCCTTGCGTTAAGCGAGATCGCGGCGCAATCAACCCCTCGGCAAGCCACTGGTCTGGAGGAATTTGACCGGGTTCTCGGAGGGGGGCTGGTGGCAGGGTCGGTGGTATTGATCGGCGGGGACCCGGGGGTTGGGAAATCGACGTTAATGTTGCAGGCCCTAGCTTCCTTGCGCCTCAAGGCAGGTCTCCCTAGTCTATACATAAGCGGTGAGGAATCGGCCCCGCAGATCGCGATCCGGGCAAGCCGTCTTAAGCTTGGGACAGCCGATCTGCAACTGCTGACGGAAACTCAGATCGAACGCATTCTCGATGCGCTTGCTCGATCGGTTTTTCAGGTTCTGGTCGTCGACTCCATACAAACCGTTTGGACGGACGGCGTGAACGCTGCTCCAGGCTCTATCAGTCAGCTCCGAGAATGTGCGCTGCGTTTGGTGCGCTTAGCGAAGGACCATCACATCACTGTTTTTTTGGTGGGGCATGTGACTAAGGAAGGGACGCTGGCGGGGCCACGCGTGCTGGAGCACATGGTGGACACGGTGCTCTATTTCGAGGGGGAAGCAGGAAACCGTTTGCGCATCGTGCGCGCGGTGAAGAACCGCTTCGGTGCAGTGAACGAGATCGGTGTGTTCGCGATGACCGAGGGGGGCTTGCGAGAAGTACGAAATCCCTCCGCCGTCTTGTTATCCCGTTACGAAATCGATGTGTCCGGAAGCATCGTTACGGTTACCCGCGAAGGCACGCGCCCTCTATTGGTTGAGGTGCAAGCCCTGGTTGACAAAGGCTATATAGCCAATGTGAGGCGGGTTGCGGTGGGACTGGAACAAAACCGCTTGAGTATGTTATTGGCCGTGATGCATCGACATGCCGGTGTCAGCACCCATGATCAGGATGTGTTTATCAATGTGGTCGGGGGAGTGAGGATTGCCGAGACGGCTGCCGATCTGCCTTTGCTGTTGGCGGTGGTTTCGAGCCTTTGCGCCCGGCCGCTTGCGCGTGATTTGGTGTCCTTTGGGGAGGTGGGCTTATCCGGCGAGGTGCGGCCTGTCATCGCTGCCGCGGAACGTCTTAAGGAGGCCGCCAAACAGGGGTTTAAGCGCGCCATCATTCCCAAAGCGAATGCGCCGAAAACCGATTCTGTGGGTATAGAAGTCATAGCGGTAAGGACCTTGAAAGAAGCGCTTAAAAGAGCGGGAGTCGATTAGGCAACGGGGTGCGGAAGAGGCAGGAAAGCCGAGCTTCCGTCAATAGGTGTGTAAATAGCTCAGAGGTTGTGAATTTTGGCTCTTCAGCAAAATTTGTGGGTAGTTTTCTACTTGATAGACCCCATGGAGTTAAGGGCGTCTGAGGAAAACAACGATTCTGACGCAAGTCCTACAGGCTCTGACTGTGGATATATGGACAACTTCCCTGTTGCCCACATACCCACAGCCCAACAGATTTTTTGATACCCAAAATTTCGGACCTATAGAACGTAACTTTATTACAAGTAATGAATCAGATGCATAAATACGCCTCAGATCAGTACCCACAAATTCTGCGGAGGAGGCAAATAAATAGATAAACAGCAGCACGCCTAAGGTAAAGGCAGGTGGGTAGACCAGGAAGACGTAGCTCATGTAGACGATGATGACCATGGGCAGAAAAAGCTGAAACAAGACCCCGGTCCACAGGAGCAACAAGAAATTCGACCACCCCAAAAGATGAGGAGTCAGGGCGTGGCGGTGTTTACGTATATACAGATAGAACAGATCGCCATCCCAGCGCAGGCGCTGGTAAAAGAAACCTCGGAAGGTCTCCGGGGCGTCGGTATGCCCCATGGCATCCGGCGCAAAGCGGATGCGCAGGTGGGGATGGCGCCCGAAATACTTCTTGATGCGCAAGGTGAGATCCAGATCCTCGGCGGTACCGCTGTCCCAGCCACCGATCGCAGTGATGAACCGACGGCGGAAGATGCCGAAGGCGCCGGAGATATTATTCACGGCATTGAACTGGCTCAAGCCGGTGCGGCTGGCATGGATGGACAGCATGTATTCAAGGGCCTGCAGCCGCGTGGCCAGAGACTTGCGGGCGTTGCGTACGCGCAGATTACCGGAGACCGCCACCACATTCGGATCAGAGAAATAGGCGATGGCGTTGGGCACCATGTCGTTGTCAAAGGAGGTATCACCATCCAGGACCATCACGATCTCGCCGGTTGCCAACGCGAGCCCTAAGTTGCAGCTTGAGACTCGTCCGCCGCGCTGGGTCTTCGACACCACGCGCAGGCTTCGATTACGGTAGTGCGCCACCTCAGAGTTTGTGAAAAAACCTACTGCGCTCGGGATCTCACGTTCCGGCGGTGCTCGAAATCCTCATGTATTTCAATATACACCGCGGTTCCTGCGCTCCGGCGGAACGCGACCTTCCTTCGCTCGCGACGGTTTTTTCACAAACTCTCAGGCGCCATCGCGTTGGCCGCCTCGAGTGTCGCGCGGTTACGCAGCGATCCATCCACTATGGCCAACAGCTCTATCTGTCCCGGATAGAGCTGATTGGTCAGCGAACGGATGGTCCTCTGCACATCCCGGCCTTCGGAATAACAGGTGATGATGCAAGAGACGCGGGGGAAATAGGGCAAATCTTGCGGGATCTGATAGCGGCCATAGAAAGCCCAGCGCAGCACCCCGATCATGACCAAGGCCTGTACCGGCAGCTCCAGGAAGAGGGCAAAGGGGATGAATTTCAAGGCCATCTCCATCGGCCCATAGAGCCAAGCCGTCTCAATCAGCCCTTGAAAGGTAAACCACACTTGGCGCAGAAAACTCCACGGCTCGGTCACGAGAGATCTCCCATGATGCGGGCCATCAAGAGTTGCGCCGTCTCGCCCGCCACAATCCCCTGAGAGTTTGTGAAAAAACCGTCGCGAGCGAAGGAAGGTCGCGTTCCGCCGGAGCGCAGGAACCGCAGTGTATATTGAAATACATGAGGATTCCGAGCACCGCCGGAACGCGAGATCCCGAGCG
>JBOIEG010000322.1:0-3230 GCA_050740915.1 Gammaproteobacteria bacterium
TTCGTTCGTCGCTCCCTCGACTCCTCCACAGACGCAACACTCGATACGGGTGGGTGGCTAGCCCTTACCCGACAGGGACTCTCACCCTGCAAGATGCGCCGAGCTTTTCCCAGCGCGATAACGATAGAGAATATGCTTTGACTGCCTTAGACTCTGTCCGGTGGGTAAGCGCGAACCATAGGCTTATGTGGGTGAAGCTGCTTCTTTTTTTGGCGTGCCTTGCGCCCGCTGTTGCAGCGGCGGAAAACCGCGTCCTGGTGCTGACGGTTAAAGATGCCATTGGACCTGCGACGGCCGATTATCTCATCCGCGGGCTGGGCCAGGCCGCGGAAAAAAACGCCGCCCTTGCCGTGATCGTGACCGACACCCCGGGCGGGCTGGACAGCGCCATGCGTAACATTATCCAGAGCATCACGGCCTCCCGCGTGCCGGTGGCCGTTTACGTTGCACCGACGGGGGCGCGAGCGGCAAGCGCGGGGACGTATATCCTATATGCGGCACATGTCGCCGCGATGGCACCCGGAACGAACCTGGGAGCGGCCACTCCGGTGGCTATCGGCGGATTCTCGGAGCTAGGTGATAAGGAAGAGGAAAAGCAAGAGCGCGAGGAGGATAAAAAAGAAACGGATAAAACCGCTCGTGCTAAGTCGGCGATGCCCAAGGACCCCATGGCCCGCAAGGCGGTAAACGATGCCGTCGCCTATATCCGCAGCTTGGCGCAGTTGCGCGGGCGCAATGCCGAGTGGGCCGAGAAGGCGGTGCGTGAGGCGGCGAGTCTGTCGGCGCAAGAAGCCCTGCACAAACGTGTTATCGATTTGACCGCCAAGGATCTCGGGGCACTTTTGGAGCAACTGCACGGACACAAGGTGAAGGTGGCTGGGGTAGAGCGCGCGCTGGAAACGAAGGGCACGGTGATAGAGCGTATCGAACCCGACTGGCGCACTCGGCTGCTGGCCGTGATCAGCAATCCCAACATCGCTTATCTGCTTATGCTCTTAGGCGTGTACGGCTTGTTTTTTGAGCTTGCCAACCCGGGGTTTGTGCTGCCTGGGGTGATCGGAGCCATCTGCCTGTTGCTTGCGCTTTATGCGCTGCAAGTTCTTCCGGTCAATTACGCGGGTGTCGCTCTGATTCTGCTCGGGATCGCCTTCATGGTAGCGGAGGTGTTTATGGCCAGCTTCGGGGCCTTGGGGATAGGAGGCGTGATCGCTTTTGTGGTCGGCTCGATCATCCTGTTCGACACAGGGACGGGTGAGTACGCCGTGTCGATCCCCTTGATCGGCGGGGTGGCCGCAACGAGCGCGGCATTTTTCATGGGGATCGCATGGTTGGCGGTGAAGTATCACCGGCGCCCTGCGGTAACGGGGTCGGAGGAGTTGATCGGCAAGCTCGGGGAAGCCTATGAAGACTTCCAAGGAAGAGGCTGGATCTGGATCCACGGGGAACGTTGGCAGGCGCTTTGCGCTATGGCCCTCAAGCGCGGCGACAAGGTGCGCGTGACGGGGATAGATGGCTTACAGTTAAGAGTCGAACCGGAAACGAAGGAGTAAGCACTATGAGCACTATGGGCCTAGGGGTATTCATCGCCGTCGCGATCTTGATGTTCCTGCTGGTCACCCTGAAGGTTCTGCGCGAGTACCAACGAGCCGTGGTGTTTTTTCTCGGTCGTTTTCAAAGGGTCAAAGGGCCAGGACTGATCATCATCGTGCCCGGGATCCAACAGATCGTACGGGTCGATTTGCGCACCATCACCATGGACGTGCCCACCCAGGATGTCATCTCCAAGGACAACGTGTCGGTCAAGGTAAACGCCGTGCTCTATTTTCGGGTTATCGACCCGGAGCGGGCCATCATCCAGGTAGAGGATTATCACGTCGCGACCAGCCAACTCGCACAGACCACCCTGCGTTCGGTGTTGGGACGACATGACCTGGACGAAATGCTCGCCGAGCGCGATAAGCTAAACGCGGATATCCAGCATATCCTCGATCAACAAACAGACGCCTGGGGGATCAAGGTGAGCAATGTGGAAATCAAGCACATCGATCTCAATGAAAACATGATACGAGCCATCGCGAAGCAGGCCGAAGCCGAGCGAGAACGCCGGGCTAAGGTCATCCACGCCGAGGGAGAATTACAAGCAGCGGGAAAGTTGGTCAAAGCCGCCGAGATCCTCGCGACCAGCCCCCAGGCGATGCAGTTGCGCTATCTGCAGACCCTCACCGAGATCGCGGGGGAGAAGAGCTCCACCATCGTGTTTCCCCTTCCCTTGGAATTGCTTAGGCCCTTGCAGGAAATCACGCGCCGCGAAGTCTCAACGTCGACCCTTCCTGGGGCCGCTGGCCGCTAGCAGCCTGTCGGACTTAGGTTGAATGGTAAAAGGCGTATAGGTGTTGAACGCGAGGATCGATGTTCGAGTGGTCATCAAGGCGATCGAGACGACGGGAGGCGAGCACGACCCGCCACACGTCAAAGAGCGCATTGTACAGGGCACCAACCACTTGCACGGGAGGTGGATAGCCGTTGATATTAGGGCAATCGGCTTCCTCGCTGGACGGTGCATATTTTGTCGAAATCGCCAGGATGCGATCGGCACCCAGGTGCACAGCCGGCGACAGCGGTGCAGTCATTCTGATCCCGCCATCACCGTACCAGCATCCGCCAATATTCACGGCCGGGAAGAAAAGCGGTAGAGAGGCAGAGGCCAAAACATGATCTAAGCACAGCGTGCAGGGGATGCCTTGGCGGTGAGCGCGGGTCCAGGGCACTAATTTATCCCCTGGACCCACGGTGATCCCAGAACCTGAGGGCGGTAACACGATCTCATATCCCCTGGACACTGTGATTCAGGATGCTGAAAGGTGGGCTGATTTCTGGAACGACCTACATCCTGGGAAGCCCGTACCCGCCATCGACTTCGAACGACGCATGGTTGTCGCGACGGCTTTGGGGGGAGGCACCGCAACGTCGGCAATTAAAGTGACCAGAGTGACTAGAAAGTCGGTGCCTAATCTGTCTCCTCTAGGAGCCTGTCGGACTTAGGTTGAACACCAAAGCCATAACGTGCGTGTTGAACGCCAAAATTGAGGTTCGGGTGGTCATCAAGGCGATCGACTCCGTGAGTTGATGCTGGACAGACTCTTCTCGGCCCGCTTTTTAGCCCGCCAGCACCGCCAGCCGGCGGATGTTCCACGCCATCGTCACCAACGACCACTCTCCCCGTACGGCTT
>JBOIEG010000323.1:0-4701 GCA_050740915.1 Gammaproteobacteria bacterium
CCCCCACTGAGAACGAAACCACCCTCGATCAAATGGATCTCGCTCATTCCCGCGACTCAGAGCGTGTGAAAAAATCGTCGCGAGCGACGAGAGGTCGCGTTCCGCCGGAGCGCAGGAGCGTTTCGCCGGGAGCGAAACGACGCGCAAGCCCCGCAGGGGCCAGTCTCAAGGATGAGACGAGCAACCGGAGTGTATAGTGAAATACCTGAGGATCCCGAGCACCGCCGGAACGCGAGATCCCTAGCGCAGCAGATTTTTTCACAAGCTCTCACTCATACTCGGCCACTAGCCTCTCTAACTTACGTATTCCACCACTTCGAGCCCAAACCCCGACAAGGAGTGGATGCGTCTTGGTGTGCTCAATACCCGCATCTTTTTCACCCCGATGTCCGCCAATATTTGCGATCCCAAGCCTATGGTGCGCAGATCTTTGCTCTCATGCTTGGTCCATTGACTCTCTTGTGTTCCTTTGGCATAGCTTTCGACCTGCGCAGTCAGGTCATCGGCTTGCAACTGATAGTAGAGGATCACCACCACGCCGCGGCCTTCCTCCGCTACGCGCTGCAAAGCGGCCCGCAGCGGCCATCCACCGCCCCCCTGCTCTGCGCCGGTGAGGTCGCAGATCGGATTGTGCACATGCACTCGCACCAGCACCGGGTGGTCTGAGTCTACGGTTCCCTTCACTAAAGCCATGTGAAACTGGCCATTGATGGTATCCTTATAAGCCACTAATTGAAATTCCCCGAACTCGGTGTGCACAGCGCAGCGCGCGGTGCATTCGACCGTCTTCTCGGTCTGGATGCGAAAGCGGATAAGGTCTGAGATGGTACCGATCTTCAAACCGTGCTCATCGGCCAAGCGCTCAAGCTCGGGTCGCCTGGCCATAGATCCATCCTCATGCAAGATCTCGACGATCACCCCCGCGGGCTCGAAACCCGCCAGCCGCGCGAGATCACAGCCCGCTTCCGTATGCCCCGCGCGCGTCAACACCCCCCCCGGTTGCGCCATCAGCGGAAACACATGGCCGGGTTGTGTGAGATCGGAGGGAGCCGTTTCCGGCGCCACGGCCTTTTGGATAGTCAAGGCCCTGTCCGCGGCGGAGATCCCGGTTGTAACCCCTTCCGCCGCCTCGATGGAGACGGTGAAGTTCGTGCCGTGTCGATAGTAGGTATCTCGTACCATCAGAGGCAGGTTTAAGCGTTCGCAACGCTCCCGGGACAGCGTAAGGCAAATCAGGCCGCGGCCGTAGCGGGCCATGAAGTTGATATTCTCGGGCCGCACGCAGCTGGCCGCCATCAGAAAATCACCTTCGTTTTCACGAGCTTCATCATCCATGAGGATCACCATCCGGCCCCCGCGCACCTCCGCGATCAGCTCTTCCGTCGTCGATAAGGCCATGATTAGTAATTCTCTGCCCCCACCCGTTTCGCCAGGGACTGTAACGGACCCCCACGGCCTGGATCCTGCGCGAGCAGGCGTTCGAAAGCACGCGCCGTGGAGAACCCTGCTCTATCTATTTGATGTGCTTTATGATCAATAGTCGTCATGGCGCGAAATACGGTAATCGACCGTTACTTCTGGGCACAATCGGTTTGCTCCAAACTGTCCGCCTAACCCGGATCCCAATCTGTGGCAAGTCCGGTTGTGACTAACGTGAAGGATACTACGAGTGCGCCCGAATAGGGGCAAAGTGGGCGCACGCCTCATCTCCTCCCACGTTGCGGGACCCAGCAATCCCCACAATGGTTCAGCGACCCAGGATGGTTTTGGAACGTTTTGGCGGTCCCTATTTCGCCACTCTGGTCTGTGAAGTAGCATCGCGTGCCTCAAGGCGGTTGGCGCGCCTCTTAACCCGACCCAGCGGAATTGACTCTTTCGCTGCGGGCACACACCGAGTTCGAGTGAACGGGTGCGACAATTTGTCGCATGTTCGAATATCACTTGTTCGGTTACACTTTCCCCACCGCCTGGAAATACCGTTCAGTATCCCGGAGATCGAGACTATGCAACGACGTTACACACGCCTTGAAGGGTTACTGTTTTTAGGCTTAATGTTTCATGCCTTATCTACGCATGCGGATCATCTTTCGGGGGGATTTGGGATCGAGCAGACGGCCCCCATTAACACCGAAAGCGCTGTGCCGTTGAAACAAGGCTCATGGGTGGCGGGTGTGCGCACTGAATACGTCAACAACGATAGCTTTTCAGATCAGGAGCTCATCATCCTGCGCGGGATCGGCATCAACCGGGATGATGTGGCCGATGCAGACCTACATAGCATCGACTCCATATTAGGCGTCTCACTAAGGGCCGCCTATGGCGTGACGGATAATCTAACTGTCGGTTTTAGGCTGCCTTATGTAGACCGCGAGAATATCCGCGAGCCGGAGGAAGGACATGCGCATGCCCCGAACCCGATCGTCGTCCACGATATCATCGAACACGGGGACGGCGCCGGAATCGGTGACACTACCTTCTTTGGCCAATACCGGTTTTACAACGACGCGAGCAGCAATATCGCGGCACTGTTCGGAGTCAAGACCCCGACCGGCGAGACGGAGGAAGAGGGCTTTGAAGGCGAGCACTCCGGCGGACGCTTTGTAACCGATGTGTTCCCCAGCGAAGAGGAAGAGGGGCATCATCACGAAGGGACCCTTCTGGAGACCCATCAGCAGCCGGGCTCCGGTTCCTGGGACGGAATAGTTGGGCTCGCTTACAGCCGAAGCATGGGCCCGGTCAATTTCGATACGAGTGCTCTTTATACCGTGGTCAGCGAAGGATCTCAGGATACGGACCTCGGGGACATCTTTAACTACAACTTTGCGGTGTCGCATCCGACGAAAGCTTTCGTTCCCTGCCAAACGTGCTCGTGGAACCTGGTGCTGGAACTGAACGGCGAGTGGCGGGACAAGGAGGAGAGAGGAGATGACGAGATCGGCAATTCCGGCGGCCATGTGCTTTATCTCGCGCCGGGGGTCCGTTTCATCGGCCCGGGTGGGTGGAATATGGCGGTCTCGGCCGGATATCCGGTGGTCAACGATCTGAATGGCGATCAGTCTGAACCGGATTATCGGATCGTAGGCTCCGTAAATTTCAACTTCTAACCAATAAGCCGGTACCTCAGGCCGTCCCATGGCACGTTACGCGAGGTTTGGTCTACGGCATAGGCGTGATGGCGGAAGCGGCACAGGGTCTCGTGCGCGTGCGTTTGCACTATTTGCGGTCTTATCCCTAGTGCTATGGGGCTGTGCCTCCGCACCGGTTGTCCCCAATGCTTCAGCGGCTGCGGCTTCGGGACTGATTGTTTCGGTGGCTTTGGGGCCCGACAGTCGCCTATGGCGGGCACGCGCCACAGCCGATCGAATTTATGTCGATTACTCAGACGATTTTGGAATGAGCTATAGCGCGTCGATCGCAATGAATGAGACACCGCAGCGGATCAGAGCGTTGCCAGAAGATCGACCGGGGCTCGCAGCCGACGAATTAGGCCGTATCGCCGTGGTTTATTACGCCGAAGAGTCCCATGGCGTGGTTCCCTATTTCAGTTACTCACTGGATAGAGGCCAGCACTTCAGTTCACCTCGGGCGTTGAGCACACCAGGGTCCGAAGCCGAGCATGCGATGGTGAGGCTCGCGGCCAATGGTAGGGATCGTTTCTACCTGTTCTGGTATGAGACTCGCGCACACGATCCGGGCGGATTGATTTACTACACGGTTAGCGATAAGCCTGAGATGCTGTCTGTCCCCGACCGACGGATAACCGCTACCGTGTGCGAATGCTGCCGGCTGGCGTTGGATTTCGATCACCACGAACAGCCGGTACTCTTGGCTCGGGTCATCTTTCCAGGAAGCGTCCGGGACCATGCGTTAATTACACTCAACCCCGAGGCAACTTGGCGTGTGACTGACGACGACTGGCATATCGAAGCTTGTCCCAAACACGGTCCTGCGCTCTCCATCGCTGCAGACGGTCGCTATCACATCGCCTGGTTTACCCAGGGCGAAAAACGGCAGGGCTTGTTCTACGCCTATGCGGATGATCTAGGAGAAAGCTTCTCGCCACCCGTGCGTTTCGGTAACCCGGAGTCCCTGCCAAAACACGCCGATGTCCTCGCGCTCGGAGAGCGGGTAGTCCTCACCTGGAAGGAGTTCGACGGGCAACAGACACGACTCCTGGCGATGCAGTCCCACGATCGCGGTAATAATTGGTCAGCGGCCAAAGTAATCGGAGAATCGAACAGCGAATCTGATCAGCCGGACCTGATCACGAACGGTCAGCGCACCTTCGCATCCTGGAGCGCTCTGGATAACGGGCATAGGCTCATTCCGATACCGTAGGAGGCGCGAATGATTTCGCGGCTAGGTGGGCGGAAGAGCCGGTGGCCCAAACAACACACCACAATTCCGGCGAGGACATTGCGCCGCCGAGCGCCTGCTGCGCGCCAAAGGGTTCGCGCAGCAGCACCAGGCAAACACCGCGGCTGCGACGGGCTGCACGAGCAGGGTGGCCGACGAAAACAATGCCGGCGGAAGGGCCTCCTCGTCTAACCAGCGTCGGGTAGCCTCGCGCCATGACTCAGAGTTTGTGAAAAAACCTACTGCGCTCGGGATCTCGCGTTCCGGCGGTGCTCGGAATCCTCATGTATTTCAATATACACTGCGGTTCCTGCGCTCCGGCGGAACGCGACCTCCCTTCGCTCG
>JBOIEG010000324.1:0-4320 GCA_050740915.1 Gammaproteobacteria bacterium
GCGGATCCCCATGTCTCCAGCGGCGTGCGTTCAGCCGGCTGCAACTTGATCGCCACGCGGGTGGTCGGCATGAGCGAGACCATAGCAATCACTGGAAAGTCTGTAAAGTTATTTAAGGGACACTACAAAGCTCTCACGCGGCTTTCTTCTGGTCCCCGATCGCTGCCAACGTTCGCACCAGACGGGCTTGTGGCTCGGCAAGCGTTCGCACCAACCGGTCTATAGGCGCTTTCATAACCGCCAGAAGGCGGCTTAGCGCTTGTTCTCGGGTCGGGAGATTCGCTAGCGTGCTCACATCGCCCGGTGCCAGTAGCTTGCCGCTGATGGAAACCAGTTTCACCACCAGCTTGTTGTGGGTTTTCGCGAACGCGCTTACCACTCTTGCCGCGGCACCCTGGTCTTCCTGCGAAAACGCGAGCACAAGGGGCCCGACCAAACCCTCGCACATGCAGACGAAGTCCGTTCCCTGCAAAGCGCGACTAGCAAGCGTATTGGGCGTCACCTTCATGTACACTCCCGCCGCGCGCGCCGACCGCCTCAGTTCCGTCATCTCCGCGACCGACAGACCCGTGAAGTCCGCCCCAATGACAGAAAGCGCTTTTGAAGCAACCTCCGAAAGTTCGGCAACAAGCGCCGCTTTTTGTGCTAGATCAAGAGGCACTTTCTCTCTTCCACGGCATTAGGGTCCCCGTTCATGATTCGGAGCATTGATAGAAGCCAAAAAATCGAACCGAGAACAATCTTTCAGACGACATCTTTGCGCCCACGGGCGTTTTCGCCTTAAGACGCTACCCGCGAGATCTTGCTATACGGGCAAGCCCGCTTTATCTAGGACGATCCCTGGCCCCATGGTGGTCGACACGCTTACCTTTCTTAGATAAGCTCCTTTAGACGTGCTGGGCTTTGCTTTAACGAGATCTTTGACTAATGCCTCCAGGTTTTCCTTCAACTGGATTGAACCGAAAGAGACCTTACCGATGGGGCAGTGGATGATTCCACCCTTGTCGGTACGATAGCGCACCTGCCCGCCCTTCGCATTCCTCACCGCGGTTACAACGTCAGGGGTGACCGTTCCCACCTTAGGGTTCGGCATCAATCCGCGCGGGCCTAACAGGGGCCCTAGCTGACCGACAACACGCATTGCGTCGGGCGTTGCGATAACCAGATCAAAGTTGATCTCCCCCCCCTTTACCTGCGCCACCAAATCTGCGAAGCCAACGATATCGGCCCCGGCAGCTTTCGCGTCCTCCGCCGCTTTGCCCTGTGCGAAAACAGCCACGCGCACCGCTTTTCCGGTGCCGTTAGGCAAAATGGTGGAGCTCCTCACCACCTGGTCGGATTTTCGGGGATCCACTCCGAGGTTGATACTTACCTCAACTGATTCGTCGAATTTAGCCCGAGATAGGCTCTTAAGTAACTCAAACGCCTCCTCTGCCGTGCGTAACTTGCGTTCCCCCAGCGCTTCCTTTATGGCTTTTCTGTGTTTCGTCACTTTACCTACCACCTTATATCTCCGATATCCCCTCGACATCGATACCCATGCTGCGCGCGGTCCCCGCTATCGTGCGCACCGCCGCTTCCAGATCCCCTGCCGTCAGATCCGGCTCTTTGAGCTTTGCGATTTCTTCCAACCGGCCACGATTGATGGTGCCGACCTTATCCGTGTTGGGAGCCTTGCTTCCCTTCGCGATCCCGAGCGCTTTTTTCAACAGCACAGCCGCGGGTGGCGTCTTGGTCACGAAAGAAAAGCTACGGTCTGCGTAGACCGTAATCACAACCGGAATAGCTAACCCTTGCTCCAGGGTTTGGGTCTGGGCATTAAACGTCTTGCAGAACTCCATGATGTTCACCCCGTATTGGCCCAAAGCAGGGCCCACCGGTGGGCTCGGATTGGCCTGCCCCGCCGGCACTTGCAACTTGACATACGCTTGAATTTTCTTGGCCAAACTCCGACTCCTTTACGGGCAAGGGCCCTCGCTTAGGGTTACCCTAATCTTTTGTCACCTGCCCAAATTCGAGCTCCACCGGCGTGGGACGTCCAAAGATGAGAACGGCTACTCGCAGCCGACTGCGTTCGTAATTCACCTCTTCCACCACGCCGTTAAAATCCGTAAACGGTCCATCAACGACACGTACGATCTCACCCACTTCAAACAAAACCTTGGGCCGAGGCTTATCTGTCCCTTCCTGGACGCGCTGGATGATCGCCTCTGCTTCCCGATCGCTGATAGGGGAAGGGCGATCGCTAGTCCCTCCGATAAATCCGATCACCTTTGGCACTTCCCTGACCAAATGCCACGTTTCGTCGTTCATCTCCATCTGCACCAGAACGTAGCCGGGAAAAAACTTCCGTTCGCTTTTTCGTCTCTGACCATCGTGCATTTCCACAACTTCTTCTGTGGGAACCAATATCTCGCCAAAGTTAAGATCAAGACCGCTTCTACTGATCCGCTCTTGCAACGATCGCTTAACCTGATTTTCAAACCCGGAGTAGGCGTGAACAACATACCACTTCAGCGACATTCCTCAAGCTCCAACTCCCGTAACCAGGCGCATGATCCAACCCAGCAAGGAATCGAGAAGCCACAAAAACAGCGCTACCACTAGTACCATTGCTAACACTGCCAGCGTGGTCCTCACCGTTTCCTGCCGGCTTGGCCAGAACACTTTGCGTACCTCGACCAGAGCCTCCTGAACGAAGCCTATCAACCCCCGCCCTCGTTCCGTCTGTAAGGCAATAGCCACACTGACAGCAGCGGCCGCTACAATGCCCAACACCCGATAAAGGAGTGGCTGCTCCGCATAGTAATAAAACGCCCCCACAGCCGCGGTGATGATGAACAATGCCGCGATCAGCTTTATCGGATCGAGCCTCGAACCTTGGGTTTCAATCTTTGTACTCATCGACCTTTTTCGATCTGACACCTTAACGCTGCTGGAGGCGTACTTTGGTGCGACTCGCCCCGGAACTGCGTTTTCCAGCTTTGGCAGGCCAGGAGGGAATCGAACCCCCAACCTGCGGTTTTGGAGACCGCTGCTCTGCCAATTGAGCTACTGGCCTAACGAGTCCTAGTTATGTATCCACTATAGGTTTTAGTCCGAACCACCCGAATGCGATGATATCGGACCCTCATTCGAGGATCTTGGCGACCACCCCGGCACCGACCGTGCGACCGCCCTCTCGAATGGCAAAGCGCAAGCCCTCCTCCATCGCAATCGGGGCAATCAGCTTCACCTCTATCTTCACGTTGTCTCCCGGCATCACCATCTCTACCCCTTCGGGCAACTCCACCGCACCAGTCACATCCGTGGTGCGAAAATAAAACTGCGGCCGGTAATTGTTAAAAAACGGCGTGTGCCGACCCCCCTCCTCCTTCGACAACACATACACCTCGGCCTCAAAATGCGTGTGCGGCGTCACCGACCCCGGCACACACACGACTTGTCCTCGCTCCACGTCATCTTTCTTCGTTCCTCTCAACAATACCCCCACGTTGTCTCCCGCTACCCCCTCGTCTAAGAGCTTGCGGAACATCTCTACCCCCGTGCAGACGCTCTTCTGCGTCTCCCGGATCCCTACGATCGCTACCTCATCCCCTACCTTCACACGCCCGCGCTCTATCCGCCCCGTCACCACCGTCCCACGACCCGAGATCGAAAATACATCCTCTATCGGCAGCAAAAACGGTTGCTCCACCAGCCGCTCCGGCACCGGAATGTAACCGTCCATCGCCTCCAACAGCTTCCAAATCGACCCCGTCCCAAGGTCCCCTTCCTCTCCTTCCAACGCCTTTAACGCCGAACCTACCACCACCGGCGTCTCCTCCCCAGGAAATTGATAGCTGTCCAGCAACTCCCTCACTTCCATCTCCACTAACTCCAATAACTCCGCATCATCCACCATGTCCGCCTTGTTTAGGTACACCACAATGTACGGCACCCCCACTTGACGTGCCAACAAAATATGCTCGCGGGTCTGCGGCATCGGACCATCCGCCGCCGACACCACAACTATCGCCCCGTCCATCTGCGCCGCCCCCGTGATCATGTTCTTCACATAGTCCGCATGCCCCGGACAGTCCACGTGCGCATAGTGCCGCCCCCCACTCTGGTACTCTACGTGCGCCGTCGCAATCGTGATCCCCCGCGCCCGCTCCTCCGGCGCATTGTCAATCTGATCATAGGCCTTGTATTCCCCTCCGTATTTCTTCGAGGTCACTAACGTCAGCGCCGCCGTCAGCGTCGTCTTCCCATGATCCACATGACCTATCGTCCCTACATTTACATGCGGCTTCGTGCGTTTGAATTTTTCCTTGGACA
>JBOIEG010000325.1:0-4776 GCA_050740915.1 Gammaproteobacteria bacterium
GCTTCGATCGCGGTTGGAAACTACTCTCGCAGACTTATAAAGGCACCGTCGAGATCCCGGAAAATGTCGTTCTCTTTCCTCATCAACAAACCCATTGACGGACCTCAGTATCAGACCTACACCCATCGGATTCGACCCCGCTAGAAGCGAGGTTACATGTCAGGCCTCTGGGACAGTAGGAGCTGGATGCAACACTACGTTAGACCCCAATTGTGATATGAGAGTTGTCGTTACTTGCGGACCAGAAGACCAGGACAATGGCGGGGACGATGTCGGCGGGGACAATGTCCGAACCCAACGGGCCACTCTTCCTGATGCTTTTCTAAAAGCCACCCAGCAGGGGTTCACGCACTGTCAGGACGAGGTCGGCTCTGACCGCTGTAAGACGTTCCTCTCGCTCGAACCTCCCCTTAAAGCTCTAGATGGGCTCTGCACGAACCTGGATTACCCGACTCCCGAAACGGCTACTCCGTGGGAATTCAACGCGAGGTCATGTGTCGAGGGTAAGGAGGGTAAAAAATGTATAACTTACCGATGCGCGTTGCCCCCAGCCGTCGTCGAAGGGGCTATCCGCCTTGGACAGTCCTTGGCATATGTCTGCGTACCACGCCAATTCACGGAGGTACCTTGACCTGTGGCTTGGCGGGCGGCCACGCCACGTAGGCAGCCAGCGTCGATGTAATAAAGCGGCGAGCCTAAAACCTGAGCGATTGCCAATGAACACCGCACGACGATCGCGCTAAACGCGCGTAAGGCGCAACGGTAAGGCGGAAACCCCTTGTGGGTGTTCCGCCGCATCACGGCCAAATCCACCCATGCGAGGGATCGCTCTGTTAGAACAACCCAAGGGGCGCCATCGCTTCAGGGCACTCGATGGTTGCAAGGGAGATGGGGCCAGGCCTTGCAAACGTGCATTGAGGTTCCGCGGTCTTTTGCCCCTCAGCGCGTCTGATCGCCCGACAGATCGTGCATTAAAGTGGACGGCGAAGTACGCCGAGATCGCTTTCATCGCGAAGGCGCTGCCCGACGCGGAAACTCCCGCGTTGACCGTCGACAAATCATTGCTTACAATGCAATCGTTGATTTCGAACGTGGGCAATGGCAAGCATTACTATCCGCAACCTGGACGAGCAGACCAAGACCCGGCTGCGGGTGCGGGCCGCACACCACAAGCGCTCGATGGAGGAGGAGGCGCGAACCATTCTCCGCGCGGCGCTCGCCGGAGAGGCGGCAACTTCGGGCGATCTCGCGGAGTCGATCCGCCGGCGCTTTCAACCGTTCGGTGGCGTCGACCTCCCGGTGCCCGCCCGCGAGCCGATGCGTGATCCACCCGAGCCGGGCAAATGATCGTGCTCGACACGAATCTCCTGTCGGAGCTAATGAAGCCCGCACCCGCCGAAAGCGTCATGCGCTGGGTGGCGGCTCAGCCGGCGACCAGGCTCTACACGACGAGCATCACACAGGCCGAGATCTTCCACGGCGTGATGCTGCTGCCGTCGGGGCGACGGCGTAATGCCATTGAGGTCGCCGCAGAGGCGATGTTCAAAGAGGACTTTGGCGGCCGCATCCTTCCTTTCGCCAGCGATGCCGCGCGCCCCTATGCGTGCATCGCAGCCGAGCGCCGCCGGGCCGGGCGTCCCTTTTCTCAGTTCGACGCCCAGATTGCCGCAATCGCTCGTTCAAGCGGAGCAGCGATCGCGACCCGTAACGTGACGGACTTTGAGGGCTGTGGCGTCAAGGTGATTGATCCTTGGGAAGCTTAAGCTGGCTTTGCTTGGAACACGCCGATCACCGCTATGGATGTTCTCTGGGCTCTCTGGCCAGAGGCGAGCTGTTTCCGCCTTGAGCGTGGACTCTTAACCCCGGCATTGTTAGACTGAAAACACTATGTCCCAATCAACCCGCACTTACCGAGTGATTTTCCACAGCCAAGGCAAAGTGTACGAGATCTACGCCAAAGGCGTGCACCAAAGCGGCATGTTGGGCTTTGTGGAGGTGGAGAAACTCGTGTTTGGCGAAAAGACCACGCTGGTGGTCGATCCCTCCGAGGAGCACTTGAAGGCGGAGTTTGCGGGCGTCACTCGCGCCTATTTGCCTATGCATGCCATCATTCGCATCGACGAAGTCGAGAAAGAAGGACACGGAAAGATAACGACCGTGGCGGGAGGTGAAAAAGTCACGCCCTTCCCCTTTTACACCCAACCAGAGTCCGGTAAGAAATGATGGGAGCCCCATGCCTGCTCTAGAACGGAGAGACCCTTTTGCAGGTTCTTGATAGGCGGTCTTTGACTGGGCGCGTGGGCCGGCCAACGCCCTAAGTGGCAGGATCGGTGGTTATCGTCGGTGGCGGGCACGCGGGGGGACAAGCGGCCGCCGCCCTCCGCAGCGAGGGGTTCAGCGGGCGCATTGTGATGGTAGCCGATGAGCCCCACCTCCCCTACCAGCGCCCGCCCTTGTCCAAGGGCTTCCTCAGCGGAGAGCTGGGGGTAGAACGGGTTTATCTCAAATCCGAGGCGTTCTACTCACAACAACACATCGAAATGCTGCTCGACCGGCACGCGGAGACCATAGACCGCGACCAAAGAAAAGTCTACTTAAACGACGGCCAGGTGCTGGATTACGACAATTTATTGCTCGCGACTGGCTCTGCGGTACGGCGCCTAGAAGTTCCGGGGGCTGAGCTTCCCGGCGTCTATTACCTGCGCGCCATCCGCGATTCGCAAGCCATTCGCGCCCACCTCAAACCGGGCGCCACGATGGTCGTTGTGGGCGGCGGTTATATCGGGCTCGAAGTCGCATCGGTCGCGGCTACCCAAGGATTACGGGTCACCGTACTGGAAATGGCACCCCATGTGATGGCGCGTGTGGTGGACCCGGCGGTTGCCGCCGTTATTGCTCAGGCTCATCGCCTTCACGGCGTCGATATCTGCACCGGCACCACGGTAGTTGCACTCGAGGGCACGGGAAGGGTCACCTCGGTGCGCTGTGCAGACGGGGCAAGCTATCCCGCCGATCTGGTGGTCATTGGCGTGGGGATCGTACCCGACACGAAGCTCGCCACAACGGCGGGTCTGCGGTGCGAAAACGGGATCTGGGTGGATGAGTACGCGCGGACCAGTGACCCCGATATCTTCGCTTGCGGGGACTGCACCTATCATCCAAACCCCCTACTCGGTTGCCGCCTGCGCTTGGAGTCTGTGCACAATGCGGTGGCCCAATCGCGGGTCGCCGCGGCAAACCTCTGCGGTAAGCAAAACCCCTACTCAGAAGTCCCTTGGTTTTGGTCCGATCAATACGATATCAAACTGCAACTGGCCGGGGTCTCCGGCCAACACGACCAGCTGGTGTTTCGCGGCGACCTAGAAAGTGGATGCTTTTCCGCGTTTTACCTAAAAAAGGGGATCCCCCTCGCTGTGAATACCTTCAATGATCCGCAAGAATTTATGGCCGCGAGAATGCTGCTCGCTCGACGCCCACCACTCGACCCCAAGCAGCTTGCCGATCCGCGGAAGGCACTGTCCCAATTTGCCTGATTTCGAGGAACATCTCCTGGGCGGGGCACACGCCGCATCATCGTTGGCGGGTTTGGCTCTCCTTGTCGCTAGCCGCTTGCAACAGCGGGTGTGCGACTATGGCCTATTATTCGCAAGCCATTACGGGCCATGTGCGTGTGATGGCGGCCGTTGAACCGATCTCGAGGGTAACGGCCGATCCCAACACGTCAGCCGCACTACGGGATCGCTTAACTACCATAGAGCGCGTGCGCCGGTTCGCAACCGAGCATCTGTACTTGCCTGAAAACGGCAGCTATCGAAGTTATGCGAATATCGGGCGAGAGTTTGTGGTGTGGAATGTGTTTGCGGCTCCCGAATTTTCCTTGGAGCCGGTCAAGTCTTGTTTCCCCTTCGCGGGCTGTGTCAATTATCGCGGCTATTTCAACGAGCGGTCCGCGCGCGCATTTACAGAGCGATTGCGCGCCCAGGGTAACGACGTGTACGTCGGCGGTGTGGTGGCGTATTCGACCTTAGGGTGGTTCGATGACCCGGTTCTAAATACCATGCTGCGTTGGAACAAGTTACGCTTGGCAAGGCTGATCTTCCATGAGCTCGCGCACCAAAAACTGTATATCAAGCACGATAGCGCCTTTAACGAGGCCTTCGCCACCCTAGTGGAACGGGTAGGGGCGCAGCGGTGGTTGCGTTTCGAAGGCGATAAGAGCGCGCGGGTTGCGTTTGAGCGTGAGCAAGCGAGGGAAGCGGAGTTCATCACCATAGCGCTCGACATGCGTGCTAAGTTGGCCTCGATTTACGCCTCCGATTTGGACGTGCACGGTATGCGCAAAGCGAAATCGACGGCCTTCGATGAAATGCGAGAAGTATATCGGCGTTTCAGAGCCAGCTGGAGCGGTTACCAAGGGTATGACGAATGGATGGCCGAGGACCTTAATAACGCGAAATTCGCTTCTCTGGTGACTTACCACGAACATGCCATAGCCTTCGAGACGCTATATAAGAAGGCCGGTACCGATCTGCTCCGCTTCTATGAGATAGCGAGAGAGGTCGGCCAATTAGATGCTCAGCAGCGTTTGAATTGCCTGCAGAGTTTAGCGCGTCACGGCAACCGCTATCTGAGCGACTGTCTGAGTGGCAACTAGTGTAGTGTCCCTTAAATAACTTTACAGACTTTCCAGTGATTGCTATGGTCTCGCTCATGCCGAACACCCGCGTGGCGATCAAGTTGCAGCCGGCTGAACGCACGCCGCTGGAGACATGGGGA
>JBOIEG010000326.1:0-1120 GCA_050740915.1 Gammaproteobacteria bacterium
AGAAGAGTCTGTCCATCATCAACTCACGGAGTCGATCGCCTTGATGACCACCCGAACCTCGATTTTGGCGCTCAACACGCACGTTATGGCTTTGGTGTTCAACCTAAGTCCGACAGGCTCCTAGAACCGCACGAAGGACGGCGGGCGTATTCCCCTTGCGGGTCTTGTATTAGCCGCACACCCGGCAGCGATGGGGATCGCCCGGTGACCGGGCAAGAAAAAACCGCGAGTCTGACGGGTGCGGTGGCCGCTTCGTGGGAGGTTTCAGGCTCCGTGGGCATGCGCCTAACCTGCTCGCCGTCTGTCACATTGTGGGATCATGGCGGGGCGTGTAGCGACTGAACGCGCAGGTGCCGGACCGAACACATCGGGCCGCAGCTCGTAGCGGCTGACCTTGCCTCGGGTCGCTTGCTCGAGTGCAAGACAGCGTTCTGCGGGAGCTCGTCCCGTGGTGGTCCACTGTTGGACGGCTTGCGACCGGATCCCTAAGCAGCGAGCCAGCGCCGCTTGACTTCCAACACAGCAAATAGCGTGTTGCAAAGCGGTGTTCATGAGGTAGATTATTTACAAGCATTACCTTTATATGTCAAGTAGTACTTACATATGGTGCAGCCAACAAGCATTGCTTGTACATTAATGCGTATGAGCATCGGAAAACGGATCGCGCAGGCTCGATCGCGCAAGGGCTGGAGCCAGTCTGAGCTCGCACGCCAGAGCGGTGTGAAACCGCAGTCGGTCCAGCTTTGGGAAGCCGATAAAACGGTGCCGAGCCGAAAGCGAATTGAACGTGTCGCGGAAGTACTCGACACCACACCCGAAGAATTGCTGTTCGATGTGCCGGTCTCTCAGAGGGCCAGAGCGCGCGGGAAGCGGTTTATAGGCGATCGTGGCAACGTTATTGTCTCGGCCTATGGGGATCAAATCGTACCCGTGTGCGATTACGTGCAGGCGGTGGAGTGGACCGCAAGCGATAAGCCTTACCCGATCACCGACCGGACGGAGAACGTATGGACCAATATCGAGAACTTGAGCGATCGCTCCTTTGGCCTGGTCATCGAGGGTGAGAGCATGCTGGAGGAATTCTATCCCGGGGATATCGTGATCCTCGATCCCGAGTTGC
>JBOIEG010000327.1:0-7823 GCA_050740915.1 Gammaproteobacteria bacterium
AGGCTGCGCTACGCCCCGATTCGTTTGTCTCGTTGTCGCGTTATGCTTTCAGAATCGCCAGAACTTCTTCTAGCTCATTTTTAAGCTGTTTTACGATCTGCTGGCTCAAGTAGGAGTCGGCTTTAACCTCGTCTCCAGACAAACGCTGTCGTGCACCCCCTATGGTGAACCCGTGTTCGTACAGCAAGCTGCGGATCTGCCTGATCAATGTAACGTCTTGACGCTGATAGTAACGCCGGTTACCCCGCCGCTTAATGGGTTTGAGCTGGGGAAACTCCTGTTCCCAGTAACGCAGAACATGTGGTTTCACTACGCAAAGCTCACTTACTTCGCCGATCGTGAAGTACCGTTTAGTCGGTATCGGCTGAAGGTCGAGGTCAGTTACTGCTTCCAGCATAAGATTCTACTCTTTCCTTTAACTTACGGCCTGCACGAAAAGTGACCACGCGCCGTGCGCTAATCGGGATCTCCTCTCCTGTCTTCGGATTCCGGCCGGGTCGTTCGTTCTTTTTTCTGAGATCGAAATTGCCAAATCCCGATAGCTTGACCTGCCGGCCTGACTCCAAAGCGGCTCGAATCTCCTCAAAAAAAAGCTCGACAAGCTCCTTAGCCTCTCTCTTGTTCAGGCCCAATTCCTGGAACAGCGCCTCGGCCATATCAGCCTTGGTTAATGCCATATGATGGATCCTCATCACCTCTATTCTCGCAGTCTAGCCCCCAACTCGCTGGAAAGCTGAGCAAGGATGTCTGCAACCATTTTATCCACGTCACTATCTATAAGGGTGCTCGAAATTCCCTGAAAGATCAAGCCAAAACTTAGACTTTTTGCACCCGAATCAATACCTTTGCCCTGATACAGATCAAACAGCTGAAACTCTTTGAGCTCCGCTACCGCGGCGCGGCGCAGACACTCGGACACTTGCGCAGCAGTGACTTCATAAGCGACGACCACAGAAAGATCGCGTCGGACCGCGGGCAACCGAGAAAATTGCGTGTAGCGAGGCAACATGCCTCGGGTGAGGGCGGCCTGTTCTAGCTGAAAAACGTACACAGATCCGGCCAGATCGAGCTGCCGGGTAACGGCGGGATGGATCAGACCCAAAAACCCAATACAACGTCCATCCAGGTCGATTTCGGCGGTTTGTCCTGGGTGCAAGCCGGCGCGTTCTGCTGGCCGGAACGCCGCTTTGTGCGCTTGGGATAGCGATAGCAGTGCCTCTATATCGCCCTTCAAGTCGAAAAAGTCGACATTCCGCTCGGTTTGTCCCCACTGTTCAGGCAGGGCTGGACCGCTTACGATCCCGCCTATCGCTGGGTGCTGAAGGCGCTTACTCGTTCCCTTCGTGAACACTAAGCCCGTTTCAAATAGACGAACTCGATTTTGTCGGCGGTAATGGTTATGACGCAGGACGCCAACTAAGCCCGGCAACAGGCTGGTGCGCATGGCCGCCATCTCGCTGGACAAAGGGTTTGCAAGCAGTATTGGCTCATCGGCACCGATAAACTTCGACTGTAGGCTTGGATCGACGAAGCTGTAGGTGACGACTTCCTGATAAGCGCGGCCCACCAGTACCTGCTTGACCCTCACGAGATCTATCTCGGCTTCGAGAGTCTCCACCATAGACAAGTGAGCATTGGGTGTGTGGCTGGGGAGCTGTTGGTAACCGTGCGCCCGTACGGCTTCTTCGATCAAGTCCGCTTCAATACGCACATCGAATCGAAAGGAAGGCGGGGTGACCAGCAAGGAGGTTCCCTGTTCTTCAACGCTCATTCCGAGCCGTTGTAGATCATCCTTCACTTGGCTGCTTGGTAGGTCTACGCTTAGCAGTCGTTTCACGCGCGTTCGGCGCAAGGTGATGGGCGCTCGCGTCGGCAGGTGGGCAGCATCGTCGACACACACCAGCTCCCCTGCTTCACCACCACAGATCTCACCCAACAACCGGGTTGCCCTCTCCGCCGCGAGCCTTGGTAGCTCATAATCTACGCCGCGCTCGAAGCGTTGGGAGGAATCAGTTTGCAAGCGGTAGCGGCGGGCCTTACCCGCCATCACGGCGGGCGTGAAAAAAGCGCTTTCGAGAAAGACGCTTCGAGTTCCGTCGTCCACTGCGGTATCTAAACCGCCCATGATCCCGGCCAGCGCAATCGCGCCGTCGCTGTCTGCGATAACCAGCGTATCCGGGCCTAACTCTAGCCTTTGGCCGTCCAGCAGTGCGACAAGCTCACCGGGGTGGGCGTAACGCACCACGATTCCGCCCCCTCGCAATTTGCCCAAATCAAAGGCGTGCAAGGGTTGGCCTAGCTCGAGCATCACGTAGTTGCTTATATCCACGATCGGATTGATCGCTCTTAACCCGCAGCGCCGCAGTCGCTCTCGCATCCACAGCGGTGTGCTCGCGTCCGGGTCTATATTTCTAATAATGCGCCCCGCGTATCTCGGGCAGCCATCGGGCGCGAGAACTTTGACGTTTGCCCGCTCATCGGTGACGCTGTCAACCGACTGGATCAAGGGAAACGCGACCTCACATCGATTGTATGCTCCCACCTCGCGAGCCAATCCGCGCACGCTCAGGCAATCGCCCCGATTGGGGGTAAGCTCCAATTCGATACAGTGGTCATCAAGCTTCAAGTAATCACCCAGGTCCGTTCCAAGCGGTGCATCATCGGGCAGGAGCAATAATCCGGAGGCATCCTCCGCAAGCCCCAGTTCCGCCGCCGAACACAACATACCTTGCGAATCGACACCCCGTACGCTCGCCGCTTTGACCACCTTATTCTCTGGAAGCAACGCACCGATCCGGGCCAACGCGACCCGCTCGCCAACACCCACGTTATCGGCGCCGCATACGACCGAGACATATTCGTCGCCTCCCAGGTGTACTCGACACAGTTTTAGTTTCTCGGCGTTGGGATACGCCCGGACCTCCTTGATTTCCGCCACCGCGACTCCCTCAAACATCGGAACTACGTTGATGACCGCAACGACCTCTAATCCGTGCATAGTCAACTGCTCGATTAGGGTCTCGGTGGAGATGGGTGGGTTAACGAGCTCCCTCAGCCAGCTTTCGCAAAATTTCATGCCTTAAACAATGCTAAGCGCTGCTTACCTGCTTGAAACGATGATCCGCCGGCGGGAAGCTGCGGTGATCTATCGGAATTGCCTTAGGAACCTTAAATCGTTCTCGAAGAAGAGCCGGATATCGTTAATGCCGTATCTCAACATGGCCAAACGCTCGACCCCAAGTCCGAAAGCGAAGCCGGTATAGGTTTCGTTGTCAATGCCAACATTCTGGAACACGTTTGGGTGGACCATGCCGCACCCCAGCACCTCCAGCCACCCCGTCTGCCCGCATACTCGGCACCCCTGGCCGAAGCACATGACACATTGGATATCGACCTCGGCGGATGGCTCTGTAAATGGGAAATAGTAGGGGCGAAACCGCAGTTTTAAGTCGTCCCGTTCGAAAAAACATCGCATGAAACCTTCCAGTACGCCCTTAAGGTCAGCAAAGCTGACTTCTACGTCGACCATCAAGCCCTCGACTTGATGAAACATGGGTGTGTGCGTCAAATCGGAATCACAACGGTAAACGCGACCTGGCGCAATGATGCGCAGGGGAGGTGTCCGGCTTTCCATCACGCGGATCTGAACGGGAGAGGTATGCGTGCGCAACAGTGTGTGCTCGTCGATGTAAAAAGTATCGTGCATCGCACGGGCCGGATGTTCGGCTGGAATATTCAGCGCTTCGAAATTGTGGTAGTCGTCCTCTATCTCTGGACCCTCAGCAACCTCGAAGCCAATCTGCATAAATAAGCTTTCGATACGTGTCAAAGTGCGTGTTACCGGATGCAACCCACCAAGCCCTTCTCCTCGGCCCGGCAAAGAAACGTCGATGCCTTGCTCTTCAAGGAGCCTCGCGAGTTGCTGCTGCTGAAGCGATTCTTTTCGCTGTTCGAGCGCGCAAATGACCTGGACCTTGGCGTCATTAATGGCCTTGCCCGCTTGAGGACGTTCAGCGGCCGATAGCTCACCGAGCCCTTTCAGTTGTGCGCTCAGGGTGCCCTTTTTGCCGAGATACCGTATTCGAAGTTGTTCTAGCACGGCCAAATCTCTCGCCGCTTCGATTTCAGCTTGGGCTTGCCGGGCGAATTCTTTTAGATTTGGCATCGCATGGATCGCCGCTGCGGCGCGATAGAGCAGGTCTGCCCCCCGACAGACTTCGCTACCTCTTATGCTATACGTGGGGCATGCAGAGCGTCCGTAAGGGACCGCCTCTAATCAAGAGCGCTTTTGGCTCTGCTTACCAATTCGGCGAAGGCCATCTTGTCGAAAACCGCGATATCCGCAAGCATCTTACGGTCTAATGCTACCGCAGCCTTTTTGAGCCCCGCCATGAATTGGCTATACGAAAGTCCACATTGCCGAGCCGCCGCATTGATGCGCGCAATCCACAGGGCCCGAAATTGACGTTTGCGCTGGCGCCGGTCGCGATAAGCGTATTGTGCCGCTTTTATTACCGCTTGATTGGCAACACGAAACACATTCTTGCGCCGCCCGCGATAACCTTTCGCTTGGGCGATTATCTTCTTGTGCCTGGCATGGGCAGTGACAGCTCTTTTTGCTTTGGGCATGGATGGTTACTCAATTATTAACGAATTCACTACCCTCCCGGAACCTCTGAATAAATCAGAGGTTCCTTAAAGGTACGGGATCATCCGCTTAACTGCTTTTTCGTCCGACGCATCGAGTAAAATGTTGGACCGCAAGTGACGTTTTCGCTTTGCGCTCTTCTTGGTCAAAATGTGACTCCTGTGAGATTGCCGGTGCTTGATGCGCCCAGATGCCGTTCGCTTAAAGCGCTTCGCCGCCCCTCGATTAGTCTTCAGTTTTGGCACATTTGTTACCTCAACGCAATCGCCCCGTGTGCGCCGCTATGATCAAAATCAACGGTCCCCTTCGGTCCTCCCCAAGGACGGATTTTCAGAGTTTCCCTAAATCGTAGGCTTCGTTAGTGGCAAGATGCACGCATTTATGGTTTCTTTTTCGGAGAAACCATCATCGCCATTTGCCGGCCTTCCAGTCTGGGGTGTTGTTCGATGGCCCCCAGCGTTCCCGCATCTTGCTCAATGCGCTGCAGCATCTTTAGCCCGAGCTCTTGATGCGCCATCTCGCGCCCCCTAAATCGCAAGGTCACTTTTACCTTGTCTCCATTTTCCAAAAAGCGCATCAGATTGCGCAGCTTGATCTGATAATCCCCCTCGTCCGTCCCGGGGCGGATCTTGATCTCCTTTACCTGGGTCTGTTTCTGCTTCTTCTTCGCCGCCTGACGTTTCCTGTTTAGCTCGTAGAGGAACTTGCCGTAATCCATAACCCGACATACTGGCGGGTCGGCGGCTGGCGAGATCTCTACCAGGTCTAAGTCGTTCACTTCCGCGGTGCGTTGCGCTTCATCTATTGCAACGACCCCTATCTGCTTACCGTCTTCCCCAATCAAACGGACCTGCGGGGACGTGATTTGACGGTTTACACGGTTCTTTTTTTCCGCAGCGATCTATCTACTCCTCCACTCCAGAGAGCCCATAGCGCTTGACCTCGGCGCAAAGCCGTTCTCCAAACTGCTTGAGGCTCATTATTCCCAGATTATCGCCGCTGCGCGCCCGCACCGCTAGTGTCTTCTCTCCTACTTCCCTGTCGCCTATCACCAGCATATAAGGAACGCGCTGCAGCGTGTGCTCGCGGATTTTAAGCCCGATCTTTTCATTTCTCAAGTCCGAAGCAACGCGGAAGCCTTGATTTTTTAAGGTTTCTACCACCGTCTTCGCGTACTCGCGGTGCGCATCGGTGATAGAGAGCACCACCGCTTGCACCGGCGCAAGCCACACCGGGAACGCCCCGGCGTGTTCCTCGATCAAGATCCCGATAAACCTCTCTAGCGACCCCAAGATCGCGCGGTGCAGCATGACCGGGGGTCTGCGGCCGCCGTCCTCGGCGATATACTCGGCCCCTAGGCGCTCAGGCATGGCAAAATCCACTTGAATCGTCCCGCATTGCCATACCCGTCCGATGCAATCCTTGAGCGAGAATTCGATCTTAGGACCGTAAAATGCCCCTTCTCCAGGCTGTAATGCCCAAGCGAGACCCTTATTGTTCAAAGCGAGCTCGAGGGACCGCTCCGCTTTATCCCAAACGGCGTCGCTGCCGACCCGCTTCTCGGGCCTGGTCGAAAGTTTGACCACGATGTCGGCGAAACCAAAATCTGCGTAGATCTGGAACAGCAGATCGATAAAGGCGGATACCTCCGACTGTACTTGCTCCTCCGTGCAAAAGATATGGGCGTCATCCTGCACGAAATGGCGCAGACGCAGCAGGCCGTGAAGGGTACCGGAAGGCTCATTACGGTGGCAGGATCCGAACTCTGCCATGCGCAAAGGAAGATCCCGATAGCTCTTTATTCCCTGATTAAAGATCTGAATATGGCAGGGACAATTCATGGGTTTGACCGCATACTCCCTGTTCTCCGAGTGGGTGGTGAACATGTCGTCGCGGAATTTGTCCCAGTGACCGGAGCGCTCCCATAAGACGCGATCCACAACCTCCGGGGTGCGCACCTCCTGGTAGCCACAGCGGCGGATCCGAGACCGAATATAGTCTTGAATGAGCTGATAAACTGTCCACCCCTTCGGGTGCCAAAACACCATCCCCGGCGCCTCTGGCTGGCTATGAAACAAGTCCAGTTGTTTTCCCAGTTTTCTGTGGTCGCGGCGTTCGGACTCTTGCAAGCGGTGGAGATATGCTTTAAGCGATTCTTTGTCCGGCCACGCGGTTCCGTAGATCCGCTGCAGCATTTCGTTGTTCGAGTCGCCTCGCCAGTAGGCGCCCGCCACTTTGGTGAGCTTAAACGCCTTGAGCTTGCCTGTACTCGGTACATGCGGACCGCGGCAAAGATCCACGAAATCCTCCTGGGCATACAGCGATATCTCCTCACCCTCTGGGATAGCCCCGATGATCTCAGCCTTGTATTCCTCTCCCAACCGGCGAAAGAAAGCGACAGCTTCATGCCGGGCCATCAGCATGCGTCTAACCGGAAAGTCCTGTTTGGCTAACTCGTGCATCTTAGCTTCTATCGCTTCCAGATCTTCCGGGGTAAACGCACGCTCGTAGGCAAAGTCGTAGTAAAAGCCGTCCTCAATCACCGGTCCAATAGTGACCTGAGCAGCCGGATAGAGAGTCTTTACCGCCTGAGCCAGGAGGTGAGCACAGCTATGTCGCAACACCTCTAAGCCCTGCGGATCGCTCCCGGTCACGATGGCAAGCTGCGCATCCTGTTCGATGACCCACGAAGTATCGACAAGCCTTCCGTTCACCCGACCCGCCACAGCGGCCTGCGCCAAGCCCGAACCGATCGAGCGGGCGACTTCCGAGACGGTGACGCTGTTTTCGAAATCCCGCCTACTCCCATCAGGAAGAGTGACTATCGGCATGAGTTACCTCCGTGGCCCATACGAGAGACCATCGGTGTTAACAATAAAAAAACCGCCTCGCGGGCGGCGCCGTCATTTAGACCCTTTCGACAAAGGGCGAGGCCGGTTTGGTTCCTCGCTTGCCGCTAAAATAGCACAACAGCGGTAAGCTACTGTAGTGTCCCTTAAATAACTTTACAGACTTTCCAGTGATTGCTATGGTCTCGCTCATGCCGAACACCAGTGTGGCGATCAAGTTGCAGCCGGCTGAACGCACGCCGCTGGAGACATGGGGATCCGCACACGGAACTCCGCAACAGGTGGCGCTGCGCTGCCGGATTATCTTGGGCGCCCTGGCGGGTCAG
>JBOIEG010000328.1:0-1483 GCA_050740915.1 Gammaproteobacteria bacterium
CTGGCCAATCCCACCGCCGAAGCCCACAGCGCCTCAGGGATGGGCGAGAGACGCTCGCGAGTCCTGCGCCAGCCCTCGAAGCGCCGATGAACCTGCTCGAGGGGATCGGCATGTGCGGGTGTACCCCCCGCCCGTATCTTTGCGGCTACCATCAGCTGTCCTTCCTGCACTCCTAAAGCGGCAACTGACGATATCAAGAACCTCAGCGGAATTCATGCAGGCTTACCGGAAGGACACCGTGGTTCGACGCGGCCGATCTCGGTGGAATCAGCAGAATTCCGTCCAAGCTTCTAGGGCGCCGCCCATACCTTGGAAACCGGGGCTGATTTATTGTCCTATGACCGTCACTTCGATGCCATGGAGGGTTTACCCCGGGTTCTTCTGGCGAACACCTAACATCGTTGCACCCGTCCGTACTCTGCGGGCACCGATCGGGAAGCCGGCTATCGTTAAACAGAGTCGAGCACAAGGCGGGTCCTTGCGGTCCGATAAGCGCTCAACCGCCTCACCTCGCCACCATCGATTCGATTCCCCTACAGGCCACGCACCCGAATCTGTCTCTGAAAGAGATATCGTGCTACACTGAATGCGTGTACCCGTGTAGAAGCATGAATGGGAGATGACCAACCTAACGATTACTGTAGATGACGAGGTGCTCAAGCGAGCACGGCTCCGGGCGTTGCAGGAGAACACGTCAGTGAACGCGCTACTTAGGGACACCCTAGAGACTTATGCCGGCGTAAGAGTAGAAAGGGGGTCCGCCGTAGTCGATTTGCTTCGTCTTGCGAGGGATACGCAAGCGGGGAGCGGTGGACGCCGATGGACCCGTGAGGAAGTGTATGAACGGTGAACGTTCCGCCGGGAGCGGAACGTCGCGCAAGCCGCGAAGCGGCGAGTCTCAGGGACGAGACGAGCAACGTCGGTTCGTCGACACCAACATTCTCGTCTACCTCTTCGATATGGACGCGCCGGAAAAGAAAGCAACCGTCGTCGGGCTGTTCGAAAGGGCGGGCGCCAGCGGTTTGCTCGTCCTAAGCACGCAGGTCCTCCAGGAGTTTTACGTTGTGGTAACGCGCAAGCTGGCCCGGCCGCTTTCGCCCGAGGCGGCCGAACAGGCGGTGCGCTATTTTGCCACGTTGCCGGTACGGCAGGTTACGCCAGCGCTTATACTGTCTGCGATCCGACGGAGCTTTCAATCTCGGCTGTCGTTCTGGGATGCATTGGTTGTCGAGACGGCTGTCGACGCCGGGGCGACCGTCATCCTCACTGAGGATCTACAGCACGGACAGGTGATTGATGGGGTACGCGTAGTCAACCCGTTTGCAAGCGTCAGCACATTCGGATGAGGCGTACTCCCTAGTGTAGTGTCCGAGAAATAACTGGTTATTTACTTTTCTCTGTTCTGCTCCCAGAAGACTCGCAATCTGGCTCATTCTGGGCACGAATTGGCAGAATTGGATTCGTATCATAAAACCATCTATTT
>JBOIEG010000329.1:0-1912 GCA_050740915.1 Gammaproteobacteria bacterium
AGGACATCATCAAGAAGATCGAGCGGGCGCGGGTCAAGATGGAGCAGATCAAGCCCAGATCCACCCTGCCCCGAGGGAAAAAGAAGGCGGCTTAACTGTAAAGTTATTTAAGGGACACTACACTAGAGAGTACTATTGAGAAATGGCATTGAATCTTATATTCTGACGCAACTGGGCGAAGGCATCGCCCTCACGACCCTACAACGATGGCGTTCAAAAACCATTACTTTGAGGAGAAAAAGAATGCCAGCAAAAAAGGCAAGCAAAAAAGCATCTGCAAGCACCCAGTCCGCGAGTCAGAAAGGCGGTACCAAGAAGAGCAACTCTAAAAAGGCTTCAGTCGCTAAAACGCAAATAAAGAAGACCGCGGTCAAAGTGCTGGCGGGAGCGGCTGCGGGCGCAGTTCGCGCGATCATAGGTCCGCTCGAAGAGGCTGCGGCTACGAGCGAAAAGGCGTCGGGTCTCAATAAGCAAGGCGGAAACAAAGGCGGGAGATCTACCGGAAAGTCTGGCGGCAAATCTAGCAAGTAAGCCTCCGGTCGTGAGGACCCCGTCACACTTCGTCGCCTCAGAGGCTAATCGTCGAATCCCCATTTAAAGGAGGCATAAGGCATGGGCGATATTGAAAAGAACGCAACCGGCGCGAACCCGGATGCGGGCGGCGAAAGCTTGCCTTCGCTGATTGGTCGCCTGGGCCAAGATATAGTCACTCTACTCGACACCAAACTCGGCCTGCTGAAGCTCGAGCTCAAAGAAGACGTAAACGCTTATGTGCGCGGGAGCGTCCCTATCGGCGTGGGCGGTATAATCGCAGCCGTCGGGTTCTCGCTGCTGAGTGTGGCTATAGCCTTCCTGGTTTCCGCGCTATTCGAGGAGACTCTGCTCAGCCAGCCGGTCAAGTACGCGCTCGGCTTTATTATTACGGGCGTGATCTATCTGGCCATCGGGGCAGCCGTCATAATAAGAGCTAAAGACCGATTGGCGAAACAGAGCCTCGCGCTCGAAAGGAGCATCGAAGAACTCGAAAAGGACAAGCAGTGGTTGAAACGAGAGTCATAAACCGACTCGGCCTGTTAGCGACCAACGATTTCCAGACAAAAGAGGAAGTCAGTGGTTAAAAAAAGAGACTCACAAGGCGCTCCGGCACTACAAACAGGCGGGAGGAGAGAGCCTGGCAAAGCGCAACTCCAACGCCAAATGGAGGAGGCGCGCGAGTCCATTTCACAGACCGTCGAGGAAATCAAGGACACTGTCGAAGGCCAGTACGAGGGAGTAAAGGAGACTGTCAGTGGGGTGCTCGACTACCGGGAGCAGTTTCAAAAAGACCCTATTGTCTGGAGCGTGGGCGCGCTCTCAGCCGGCTTCGCGCTAGGCTACACTCTCGGCTACGCCCACAAGAATATGAAGCCCGCCGGGCGTAAGCGCTCTGAGGTAGCCGCCTTTGCTGACAGCCTCGTTGAGGAACTCTCCACGGTGGGCAACAGTCTCGTCATGCCCTCGCTCAACGCGAAGATCAAGCAGTTGTTCGGCTTCGACTTCTCCGACATGTTAGTAGAGATCGGCGGCGCGAAAAAGACACCCGGCAGGAAGAAGTCATCTAGCAAAGGCGGCGCGAAAAAAGAGTCCCAAGGCGCACGACGAAGGGTAAAAGCTCCCACTCCGCTATAAAGCGAGCGATGAGTTGCCAGAGCATTGGCACTCCTATCCTTGGCTCAGCATTCTCTGCGAAAAGGCGTTTGATCAAACACCGATCTATGACCCTAGGGCCGCTCAGCCGACACGAGAATCGCAAGCCGCGATGGTTCACGCCTTTACGCAACGGTCGGCTCGAACAGCAATGTGGCCGAGAACGGGTTGGAAAAGGAGGTCAACCGCGCCGCAATTCTCAAAGTCGATCCTGCCACAGGCCGCT
>JBOIEG010000330.1:0-1662 GCA_050740915.1 Gammaproteobacteria bacterium
CGCTATGGGCTGTACAAAGTTCCTGCGGTGGCGGGCTGGCGCTCGGCGCATGCCTCGGCATGAAGAACATCGGAAAGCCGTGTGCGGGAGAACCGCATGCACGGTTTGATGAGGGAGGGCAGGCGAGAGCCTGCTCTCTACTCTACCCCCCTTTCGCGATGGTGAGCGGGCGACGCATTGCGGCCCGCACCGTGTTCTGCGCGGCGGGTGTGGTCGCCTCTCTCGCTGCGCGGTGGCTGGGGCCGAGGCCGACAAGGCGGGTCGGCTCAAGGTCAACGCCGATCTGACGGTACCCGGCCTGGCTAACGTCTTTGCGATCGGCGACACGGCCTCGGTCGACGCGTGGCAAGGCGGACCGGTACCCAATCTGGCGCCGGCCGCCCAACAGGGCGGGGTCTATGTGGCACGCGTGATCCGGGCGCGCATCGAAGGCCGCGGGCCGCCCGGGACATTCGCCTATAAGCACCTCGGTAGCCTTGCAACCATCGGCCGAAGTCCGCGGTCGCCGACTTCGGCTGGCTTAGGCTCAGCGGAGCGCCGGCCTGGTGGCTTGTGGGGAGCGGTGCATGTCGCGTTCCTGGTAGGATTGCGCAACCGCGTCTCCGTCCTATTCGACTGGTTCCGGGCCTATCTCACCTTCCGCAGCGGGCCCCCGGTTGATAACCGGGGGCGATCCAGGGGACCACGCGCCACTGAAGCACCTTTGCTCAGCGCACCCAGGTTGTCGGCAATAGGGAACACAGCGTGCGTTCTTAGTTGATGCGAGCGAGAGGGCCATTTGCCTGAGAGTCAGGGGATGGCAGCGCAAGCCCGCAGAAGCAGGTGGAGAAACCTGATAACAGAAAATGACACCGCTGGCAACGATCACGCCGCCTGCGTATCCCGCAGTCCGGCACGAATGACGATCTCATCATAGGGAGCATTAACCCCCCCCTTCTCGTCCTTCTCAAGCAGCCCATACGAGCATAGCTCGCGCACGTCCTTATATACGTTCTTGTAATCACGACCGAGGGCTTGCGCAAGCTGCCGGGTGTTGAGCCCCTCACGAGCCGCCACAAAGCGGATGAGCTCCATACGCTTTTCAGTGATGGCTGAGAAGAGCTGTTTAAATGAATCAGATGCATAAATACGCCTCAGATCAGTACCCACAAATTCTGCGGAGGAGGCAAATGAAATAAACCCGTATGACCGCTCGTTCTCCTCACCATAGTGAACATGATCGCCTTTCCCGGTTTCATTGTCATACCGCACGATGCAGCGACCTTCTTTCCCACAGTACAGCCTGTATTTCAAACCATGAGGACGCTCCGGTGTAGGCTCTGGCAACTGCCAAACGATACGTTGAATGACGCGGCCATCGGACAAGACCTCTTTGTCATCCATTACCTTCCGTGCCTTCACTATTATGGTATAGTAGACCATAATAATGTTGGAGACAAGAATCGCGAACGGAGTGTCGTGGGTTCACAAGCCCCTCGCCATCCGCAGCCAAAGGCGCGGCAATTTATCGGAGTACACACCAGGGGATAAAGGGGAGATCATACGTAGGATCTTTAAACTTATTGAATTATAAGGGGAACTAACGAGGTTTCACTCGATCCCATAGAGCAATCAAGCACGATTGACTCTAGTCATAAGGGGGACCGAGTGAAACAACGACAA
>JBOIEG010000331.1:0-1936 GCA_050740915.1 Gammaproteobacteria bacterium
CGAGCGAAGGAAGGTCGCGTTCCGCCGGAGCGCAGGAACCGCAGTGTATATTGAAATACATGAGGATTCCGAGCACCGCCGGAACGCGAGATCCCGAGCGCAGTAGGTTTTTTCACAAACTCTGAGAGAGCGAGACGTAGGCGCCGACCAAAGATGGAGGTACACGTTGGACCCCGAGGAACCGCCCCACACTGTCGTAGTACCTGATGAAGCAATTGTCGTCGAAGAGCCAGAAGTCGCTCAGTATAGGAACGTCATCAACGTAAGGTGCGAGCGATGCGCTTTGCAGAACGAGAATTTCCTCCCCTGCTTGCATATTCCGTTTATAGCCCCACTCCGCCTCAAATCGAAGGTACGGGGTTATAACCCCACCGGATACAAACCGAATGCGGGTAAAATGCTTACCATTCGCCTTAGCATTGCGCAAGGTGGTTAGCCAGCTATCGTTGAAGTATGTTCGCCCATCCCGGCCAGCGCCGCACCGAACAAGACAGCGAAGAACACGATCTGCAGGAGATCGCCCTTGGCGAAGGCGTTCACCGCGTTGTCGGGCAGGATGTTCAGCAAAAAGTCCACCGCGCTCTGCGGCTGACCGGGCGTGTATTGCTGGGCATCGGCGCCGGCGGCGCCGACATCTACGCCCGCCCCAGGCCGCACTAGTGTAGTGCTTCGTTTTTCTTGGAACTTAAGCGGCGATTGGCGCGAATGACTTTCTGCAGAATGTCATTGGCCGTGGCTGTCCAGACGAACGGCTTGGGGTCGTAGTTATGGATGGCGATATATTCCTTGATGGCGTTGATAAATTCTGGAACGTTGCAAAATACGCCACGGCGCAGGCGTTCTGTGGTGATGTCGCGGAAGAATCGTTCAACCCTATTGAGCCAAGAGGCCGAGGTCGGGGTGAAATGCACATG
This sequence comes from Gammaproteobacteria bacterium, assembly GCA_050740915.1. GTDB lineage: Bacteria > Pseudomonadota > Gammaproteobacteria > JBOHHR01 > JBOHHR01 > JBOHHR01. The sequence goes on from JBOIEG010000331.1 coordinate 915, forward strand.
GAAGTGCGGATGTTTTGCGAGCCACTCGCGGACCTTGGGATGCTTATGGGTGGCGTAGTTGTCGCAAATCAGATGCAGTGCTTTGTCCTTGGGGGTTTCCCGGTCAATCTGGCGCAAGAAGATGAGCCATTCGTGGTGACGGTGACGATGGTCGCAGCGAGCAATGACCGAGCCGTCGAGCGCGTTCAGTGCGGCAAAGAGCGTCGTGGTGCCATGACGCTTATAGTCGTGGGTCAGCGTTCCCGCACGGCCCTTCTTCAACGGCAACCCAGGCTGGGTTCGGTCCAGGGCCTGAACCTGACTCTTCTCATCACAACACAGCACCGGCGCATGCTCAGGGGGCGACAAATACAGTCCGACAATGTCTTCGAGCTTCTCGACAAAGTGCGGGTCACGCGAGACCTTGAAGGTCTCGACCAAATGCGGCTTGAGGCCATTGGCACGCCAGATCCGCAGCACGCTGCTATCGCTGATCCCGGCCTTTGCCGCCATCGTGCGCGTGCTCCAGTGCGTGGCGCCTTGCGGTGTGCTCTGGGTGGTCAGGCGTACGATCTTCTTGGCGTTGATGTGACGCTTGCGGCCACTGCGCGGCAAATCGCTTTCAATTCCCGCAAGCCCGCTTTCGGCGAAGCGTCGGCGCCAACGACCCACCTGGACTCGCCCGACGCTCAGCTCTGCGGCGATCCGGTGGTTGTCCATGCCTTCGGCCGCCAACAGGACCATCCGTGCGCGGCGCGCCAAACGCACACTGACTGTGCTCGACCGGGTCCATCGTTGCAGTTGTTGCCGTTGTTCATCTGTGAGCTCGATTACACTGGCTGTTCGCATGGTCGCTCCTCGTTCGATCTCTAGATCAGATCGACCGGAAGGACCTTTAGTTCCATCAACTAAGAAGCACTCATACGTAGGATCTTTAAACTTATTCAATTATAAGGGGAACTAACGAGGTTTCACTCGATCCCATAGAGCAATCAAGCACGATTGACTCTAGTCATAAGGGGGACCGAGTGAAACAACGACAA
>JBOIEG010000332.1:0-2776 GCA_050740915.1 Gammaproteobacteria bacterium
CGCGAGCGAGGGGAGGTCGTGTTCCGCCGGAGCGCAGGAGCGTTTCGCCGGGAGCGAAACGGCGCGCAAGCCCCGCAGGGGCGAGTCTCAAGGATGAGACGAGCAACCGGAGTGTATAGTGAAATACATAAGGATCCCGAGCACCGCCGGAACACGAGATCCCGAGCGCAGCAGATTTTTTCACAAGCTCTGAGCCGCTATGCCCATCGATGTCACCGAGTGCTTGGCCCCGATCCCAGGAATAGAGCTCGGGACCACCAGCGCCGTGATTCGTCGCCGGCCGGGCCCTGACCTGGCGGTCGTCGCCTTGCGGCCATCCACGAGCTGTGGCGCTGTATTTACCCAAAACGCGTTTGCGGCGGCGCCGGTTGAGATCGCACGACGGCACCTCGCCCAAACGACGCCCCGCTATCTGCTGATCAACGCCGGCAACGCCAACGCCGGCACCGGTGAGCGGGGTATTAAAGACTGCGAAACCACCTGCAAACTGTTGGCGCAGCAAGTAGGATGCGCGCCTTCCGAGGTGTTGCCGTTCTCAACCGGAGTGATCGGCGAGCCTTTACCGCTGGATAGATTCCAGAGCGCCATCCCCCAAGCGTGCGCCGCCTTGTCAGCCGATGGGTGGTTTGCCGCCGCCCAGGCCATCATGACCACAGACACCCGCCCGAAAGGGGCATCCACGCAGATCGCTATCCAAGAGCAATCGATCCGCATCACCGGGATCGCCAAAGGGGCGGGCATGATCTGCCCTAACATGGCGACCATGCTGGCTTTTATCGCAACCGACGCCGCCGTCGAAGCGCGCTTGCTGCAACGCTGCCTCGAGCGAGCCGTATCCCGCTCGTTTAACCGCATCACCGTCGATGGAGACACCTCCACCAACGACGCCTGTGTGCTGATGGCGACCGGCTGTTCAGGTCTGCCCCGCATCGAGCGTGAAGGAGGGGACTACCAGGCTCTGACGGAGGGAATGATCGCCGTGTGCGAAGTGCTCGCCAAGGCCATCGTGCGCGATGGGGAAGGGGCGACGAAGTTCATCACCCTAGAAGTGGCGGGTGGGTCCAGCGAGGCGGAATGTCTTCAGGTCGCGTATTGCGCTGCGCATTCGCCCTTGGTCAAGACCGCGTTTTTCGCCTCCGATCCTAATTGGGGAAGGCTGCTTGCGGCCGTGGGCCGTGCCGGTCTGCCCGGTCTGGCTGTACAAGAGGTCGCGATCGCCATCGGGGACTTGTGGGTCGTGCGCCATGGCGCGTTGGCACGCGAGTACACGGAAGCCGCCGGGCGTGCTGCAATGGCGGCGCCGGAGATCACAGTGCGCATTGAGCTCGGCCGCGGTACCTTCCAGGCCAGGATCTGGACCTGTGATCTCTCCTTCGACTACGTGAAGATCAACGCGGAATACCGCAGCTAAGCGCGCAGGGCAAACCGTGAATGTGGGCACTCGAGATCCCATGCTGCATGTCGCCGTGGCCGTGGTTAGCGATGAGCATGGCCGCGTCTTGATTTGCCAAAGGCCGCGCCACAAACACTTGGGAGGGCTTTGGGAGTTTCCAGGAGGCAAGGTCAAGCCCGAGGAAGAGGTGCTCGCGGCGCTGCGCCGCGAGTTGCGGGAAGAGACCGGGATAGAAGGAAAGCCTTCGCGCCCCTTTATTCAGATCCAACACCGCTACCCGGATCGCGACGTGTTTCTGGATGTGTGGCGCGTGGATCGTTGGCGCGGCAACGCGCAGCCCTTGGAGGGACAACGCATTCAATGGGCCAGTCCAGGGGATCTCGACCCGCAACAGTTTCCGGCCGCCGACCTTCCCATCATCAAGGCATTGAGGCTGCCGACTCTTTATCTGATCAGCCAAGAACCTGGGCCAAAGGCGCCATTCCTCGCCAAGCTGGCGCAATGTCTGGAAGCGGGCGTGCGTTTGCTGCAATTGCGGGCCAAACACCTGGCACCGGGGGATCTTTGCCAGTTAGCTGCTCAAAGTGTCGAGCTCTGTGCTTCCTACGGCGCGCGACTGTTGCTGAACGCCGATCCGGAATATGCGCAGAGCCTCGGCACGGACGGAATACATCTTACCGCCAGCCGATTGTTGCGGCTTCGCGAACGACCCCTTGATCACCGATTTTTGGTCGCCGCGTCCTGCCACAATGCCGTGGAAATCGAACACGCTGGCAACATAGGCGCGGATTTTGCCGTGCTGGGACCGGTGCGTCCAACACCAACACATGTCAAAGCTAAAATACTCGGCTGGGAGGAATTCCGTGACCTCGTGCGCGCAAGCCAAGTGCCCGTGTTCGCCTTGGGCGGATTGGAGCCCAAACACATGGCCCAAGCCTGGCACTGTGGGGCCCAGGGGATAGCAGCTATACGGGGCGTGTGGTCTGCGCCCGATCCGGCGGCGGCGGTGCGTGCGTGTCTTGAAAGCGGGGGATAATTGGCGTTGGGCCGGATCCCTCGTACTGCTGCTCCCTCGTAGTGACCCTTCACGACCCAGATGACACAAGATATAGATCTGAGGCTAGAAAACCACTATGGTTAGTAATAGCTTATCTCTACGTTGTACCAGCACTACTAACGCCACTGGCCGCCGAGCTTCGACAGGTCAACGGATCCCTTGTTGAGAATTCTGATGGCCTTGCCTGTCCCGTGAGGCGCGGCCCAAGCAAAACCCGACGGCTGAGAGTTTGTGAAAAAACCGTCGCGAGCGAAGGGAGGTCGCGTTCCGCCGGAGCGCAGGAACCGCAGTGTATATTGAAATACATGAGGATTCCGAGCACCGCC
>JBOIEG010000333.1:0-1844 GCA_050740915.1 Gammaproteobacteria bacterium
GCCTACAGGATACTCTGTGTACGCTTCGCCTGTTTCGTTCGTCGCTCCCTCGACTCCTCCACAGACGCAACACTCGATACGGGTGGGTGGCTAGCCCTTACCCGACAGGGACTCTCACCCTGCAAGATGCGCCGAGCTTTTCCCAGCGCGACAACGTCTGATCGATGCGAGCAATCCGCATGAACAAGCCACCGCTAGCCGAAAAGAAGTGTCTCAGCCTGACTGAGTCGCTGCCTCACGGTGTCCACATCCGTTGTCGAAGTTCGCGTATTTGTATCGAAATCTTTATCTTTGGTCAGGCGCATATATCGATCCCGTATATCGATCGGTATCTCATCTAAATGCTTTGAGAAAGCCGTCATTACTGCGTCAAAGATCGCCGCATTTAGACCAGCGCGGACATGAAAGGGCTTTTCACCGAGTGACTCAATAACCGCATCATCTGCGCTTATCCTCATCCCGCAGGTCCTCAAACATCTTGCCATTGAAGATGCTTTCTGGGCTTAAACCCGTGAGAGTTTGTGAAAAAACCGTCGCGAGCGAAGGAAGGTCGCGTTCCGCCGGAGCGCGGGAACCGCAGTGTATATTGAAATACATGAGGATTCCGAGCACCGCCGAAACGCGAGATCCCGAGCGCAGCAGATTTTTTCTCAAGCTCTGACTGACTACCACGCGAAATACTTCGCCTATGAGCTGACCAAGCGCTGCCCGCCCGACAGCGTCGAGAAGCTGGCCAGCGCACTCGTGGATGCGCAACTGGATCTCAATCCGCACCAGGTCGAGGCCGCCCTCTTTGCGTTCTGGTCACCGCTGTCGAAGGGCGCACTCCTGGCCGACGAAGTTGGCCAGGGCAAGACCATCGAAGCGGGACTCGTGATTTCCCAGAATTGGGCGGAACGCAAGCGCCGCATCCTCGTCATCACGAGCGCGGCTCTTGATATGGCAGCCGCCCCTCGTCAAAAGGCCATCCAGCGATAGATCACTGAACGAAACGCGTGCATTTTTGAAACCGAAGCCGAAAAGTTGGAGGGCTGGGCGGAAGATTTGAAGCTGGGCCTGGAGCGCGAGATCAAGGAGCTGGATCGCCAGATCAAGGAAGTCCGGCGAGCGACGACGGCAGCGCCTACTCTGGAGGAAAAGGTGAATGGCCAGAAACAGATCAGGAGCTTGGAATCGAAGCGCGCTGAAAAGCGCCGGTCGTTATTTGACGCTCAGGATCAAATGGACCGGCAGGCGACGAGTTGATTGCAAAAATCGAGGGCAGGCTCGTACAGATAACGACCATGGCCAGCTTGTTCACTGTGCGCTGGGCTTTGGGATGAACAAGCAGGGTTGACGGCCCGCACAGGCCGGTCTAACCTGCAATGGTTCCATTATGGTTCCATTATGGTTCCAAGGAGAAGCTTATGCCTACGCTGACACTCAAGAACATTCCGGAAAACCTCCACCGCCGGCTGAAGCAGAGTGCGGAGAGCAACCGCCGCAGCCTGAATAGCGAAATCCTTGCGAGACTGGAGAGCGACTTCACCGCGCCGGCGGTGCACCCTGATCGCCACGCCACGATGCTCAAGGCGTTCACGTCGCGGCTGCCCCGCGTCGAGCACGCAAAGGTCACCCGCTACAAGCGCCAGGGCCGCGCGTGATCGTCGTTGACACCAACGTCATCGCCTACTGCTGGCTGAATGGCCCGCTAACAGCCGCGGCGCAACGCGTCCGCGCCAAGGATCCGGATTGGCACGTGCCGGTTCTGTGGCGCTCTGAGATGCGCAGCATCCTCACCGGCTACCTCCGCGACGGCAGCCTCTCGCGGGCACAGGTCACCCGCATCATGGAAGCCATCGAAG
>JBOIEG010000334.1:0-3629 GCA_050740915.1 Gammaproteobacteria bacterium
GGATCTCGCGTTCCGGCGGTGCTCGGAATCCTCATGTATTTCAATATACACTGCGGTTCCTGCGCTCCGGCGGAACGCGACCTCCCTTCGCTCGCGACAGTTTTTTTACAAACTCTCATCCCTGAGACTCACCCCTGCGGGGCTCGCGCTCCGTTTCGCTCCCGGCGAAACGGTGCTCGTCTCATCCTTGAGACTCGCCCCTGCGGGGCTTGCGCTTCGTTTCGCTCCCGGCGAAACGGTCCTGTGCTCCGGCGGAACGCGACCTCCCTTCGCTCGCGACGATTTTTCACAAGCGCTGACTCCCGCCGGATACCTCTGGAGAGACGCTCCGCGAGCCACAGGCGGCACAGCACGCGCAACATGCCATGGCCCGCTCCGAACACACCGCGCAGGGTGCCGCTCACCTTGGAGTGGCCGATGCGCGCACGTACGTCGACCGGCACCTCCACCACGCGCAGCTTCTGCTGGAAGGCTTTGACCTGCATCTCCACGGTCCAACCGTAGGCGCGATCGCGCATCATCAGCCTCTGCAACGCTGCGTAGCGGATCGCGCGATAGGGGCCGAGATCCGTGATTGGAACCCGCCATAGCCAACGGATGAGTCGCGTGACAATCGCATTACCAACGATTTGCGGCCAAGTCATCGCGCCCCGTTCGACGCGTCCGAGCACCCGCGAACCGATCGCGAGATCGGCCCCATCGGCGATGGCGTCGAGCAAAGCGATCGCCTGCGCGGGGAAGAAGGCGTGATCGCCATCGATGAATAGGACGACATCCGCACGCCCGATGTGAGCGAGCGCGGCAAGGCAGGCGCCCCCATAGCCGGGACGGGGCTCGGACACCACTAACGCACCGGCCTGGGTCGCCCGCGCGGCGGTGTCATCCGAGGAGCCGTTATCACAGACGAGGATCGGGTTGATGACGGGCCGATCCGCGATGCGCAACGCTTTGAGTCCTGCGATCACATGAGCAACGGCTTGACTTTCATTGCGGCCGGGATCACTGCGGCGGCGCTAGAGCCTCTATGCATCTTGCTTTCCCGTCCGTCAAAACGCAAACCCAACCGAGAAGGATGCGATGTCCTGAATGGCGGTATTGCGGCCGTCGAACACCGTGCCATAGCCGGCCGCGACGCGGACCGACTCGGTGAGCTGGTAGCCGAGACCGACATCGACGATGTTGAAGTCTTCCTCCGTCTCGGGAAAACGCGCGGGAGTGAAGCCGGGCGAGCCGATGTCGATGCCGGAGAGGGCATCGACGAAGCGTAAGCTCACACTGCCGGTCCAGCGTGGCGCGAAGGCATAGGCGGCGCCCACGTTGTAGAACTGCTCGTCCGGGACCGGGTCATCGCGCACGCGATAACCGCCCTCCGCATAGAGTGACAAGCCGTTCTCGAAAGCCTTACCGACGATCAGGGAAAACTCCGCGCCGAATGCACCATCCCCGATCGCATTGAGGGCCCCGTCTCATAATCCCCCCGGATGTTGCCCGCGATCCGCAACGTCACCGTGGGCCAGTCGCTGGTCGCTTCATCGACCAGACGCCAACACAGACCCAAATTCGTATCGGTCAAACCGTCCAGGCTATCGCTTGGGCTGAGCACCGGATCTTGAAGGAAACTTGTCGAGGCGTAACCGATGCGGGCGTCGAGCGCCAATGCGTCGGTCACGCCGTATTCAAGGTAGAGACTTGCCGTGTGCTGCTCCAGATCCGTGGGGAGATCGGCGCGCGTGTCGCCCGCGAAGATCTCATCCGCGGTTTGATAGACGTAGCTCAGCGCGCCGTAGCCTGCGCCTGGGATTGGCAGCCAGGGCGTCGCGGCCTGCGCGCCGGAGGTCAAGAGCACGAAGCTTGTCACAACAGACAGGAACCGCTGCGATGCAGGAGATTTCACATTCATAAAAGAGTCCTCCCTATCTTTCCGACGTTCGATTTACAGCCCAAACCGGCGCTTGAGGTAGGCCACGACGGCTTCGCGTTCCTGAGCGCTGATCACATTGCCCAGGGCGTCGGGTTGCTGCAGGCGGTCCACAAGCGCTGGGGCAGTGCCAGCGTCCGGCTCCGCCCCACCCAGCGGGCAGCCCTCGCATAGGAGCTTCTTGTGCAATACCGACTTGCCCAGGTTGTAGGCCTGATTAGCACTGGGCGAAGCGCCGGGGGGGTCGTAAGAACCGGATCCCAGCACGTGCTGGGGGAGCATCGCGTATCCAGCCACGAGTGCCACGATCCCGAGGATCCGGGCCCGAGCTTTGTGCGAGATCCCAGGGCTGTTTGGGTGTTTCATTGGATCATCTCCTTTGTAGCTGTCAGGTTGGGGGTGCTTTATTGGAAAGGGGGAACCGCGCTTGTACGTGCATCCGGTTTGCTTGTCGTTTAAGGCCGCCGCCTGCATTAGCGAGGGGCTCGCCGCGACCGCCAGTGCGGTGCGCATCAGTGGTTTGTCGTTCGCATAGCGTCCCTCCTTCGGATGATTGCTTCACGGTCATCTATGGCGCCTGTAATGGCCACCAGCGCGAGAGTACGGACGAAAGATCGTCTGGGCATCACGGAACTATCACGTATTCATCACGGCTCCGACCGGCTCGCAAGCTTGAGCGCGGCTCGGCCACGAAGGTTTCTCATAGAACCGTTGAACCGTTTAGGGCCCACTTCGAGGGCCGACCACCTCCAATTTTTAACCCGAGGACTATCGTAATTAACAACAGGCTGGCTTTTCAGTACTTTCGTCTTCAGCAAAAAAGGGCGTTATTTTTCCTTTTAACGCCGCTTTACCTGATCCGTGCACTTGTCCGAGGCGCCAAACTGTCTCGACATTTGGCACCGAGGGCCGATGAATAGCCCGAAAAGTCCCCGATCCTGGACCCAGAACGCGGGTGATTGACACCCCGCAGGTCCAGCAGTACCTTCACTTTTTGAGGAAAACGGGCGTTTTAAAAATCCTATGCGTGGAAGAAGCCATAAAAAAAATTAGTCGGTTGAGTGCTAGCGTTTTTACTAGCGTCCTTGCATGCCTGTCCGTGCGGCCGGGCTTTGTACAGGCGACAATAGTTTCGTTTCTAGTGATGTCAATCGGTCTTGTCGAAGCGGAGGATACCGAGATGGCACGGGTGATTGAACTTCATTTAAGTTCGACCTCCCCTCATGTGGCCAGAGATGTTCTCTCAGTACCACGCCCAACTGACAATACGGTGACAGTGTTATCCCAGAAGCGTACCCAAGGCGAACTGCCCAGGCAACGCAACCCGGAGCTTTCTCCGCAACACCTCGTTGTTGTGGGTCTGAATGCTCAGGGACAGGAGACCGCGCGAACTGTCATGCTCGATCCAAGAATCCTTCGTGCGGAGACCGCTGAATTGTCTGGGCAAGTCACCTCTTCAGAGCTTCTTTATCGGAAAGACGTGATTTTTTCGGCCACGATACCCGGCGATCCTAGTGTAGTGTCCCTTAAATAACTTTACAGACTTCCCAGTGATTGCTATGGTCTCGCTCATGCCGAATACCAGCGTGGCGATCAAGTTGCAGCCGGCTGAACGCACGCCGCTGGCGACATGGGGATCCGCACACGGAACTCCGCAACAGGTGGCGCTGCGCTGCCGGATTATCTTGGGCGCCCTGGCGGGTCAGAACAA
>JBOIEG010000335.1:0-3086 GCA_050740915.1 Gammaproteobacteria bacterium
CAGCCCAACAGATTTTTTGATACCCAAAATTTCGGACCTATAGAACGTAACTTTATTCCAAGTAATGAATCAGATGCATAAATACGCCTCAGATCAGTACCCACAAATTCTGCGGAGGAGGCAGAAAAGTAATGCGCCAACACGACTGTCGGCATCCTTTGTGATGCTCGAAAGTTTCTGGAGGTCCCACGCCGCGTCGGTGGCCGTTACTTGAAGCGTGCGAGTTTCGCCGGGCGCGATCGGTGCGTTCGACTCCACACGCAATCCCGTCCGTGCGCTAAGCTCCTCGGGATATTGAAGGTCAACATGCCCTGCTTCTGGATTGAAGAACCGGACCGTCGCTGTGCTCAGCTCCGCTAGCTGTATAGCGTGTGCCGCTTTGTTGCTCACCTCTAAGGTGAGACTCAAGGCGCGCTCGACCACTCGGTAGGTAGCGTGCTTGACCTTTACCCCTACCTTTTGAATCTTCGGCAAGGGTTCCACCTGCGTGCGACCCGTTTGCAGAGGAATGGTCTCTGGATAGGCTCTGTCGACAGCCGCGTAGCCCCCGGCAATGAGCACTAGAGTAGCGCCCAATCCGATGATCGCGATCCTGCGATCGGTTGGCGTGATCAGAGCCTCCTCGTTCCCCGCTTGCACCAGCTTATATCGGGGTATGAAGAGCGGCCTTCGCACCCACCACAGCAGCCAGGCCGCGCCCAGCACGAGCCAGACCCCGTGCCACAGCACGCCATTGCGTGTGCCAAATGTCTCTAAGTCGATCGTGCGCCCAGAACCGGTAGTGGTCTCGTTTCGGAAGTCGGCCGCCGCCCCCTCACCTCGATCCACGTTCCCGGTCCGACGATGACACCGACATCCTTGAGGTTCATCATGGGATGAATGTGGTAGCGGCCGGGAATGCGCGCCTTCAAAGAGAGCTTAAACTCATAGTCGGCCCCAAGCTGCAACGCCACGGAGTTCCAGACGCTGACCCCATTCAGGTAGGTGTCTGTTCTCACAAACACAGGCGTGGGCATCGCGAGGTTGAGGAACGCCGAATCGGGCTTCGCAACGGCGTTTGGCCAGTCCTCTGCGACGTGAAAGCGCCCACTTAAGATGACTTCATCGTTCACCTTCAAATTCGTGTGCGACCATCCAATGTCGTACCACTGAATCGTCCGCATGCGAATGAACGGTTCCAGCGCGCGTTCGCCGTGTGCCAAGACCGAGGGGCTCACCGTAATCAGAGCGAGCAGGCCCATACCCAGGGTGCGCAAACGTATTAATTGTCTCATGGGTGTCTCCTTGCGGATCAGATCCGGTTGAGAAAACGTACCGAGCTAAAGAGCTTGCCGATATAGAGCCAAAGGCCATACAGGGGCACGGCTAATACGGCGGCGCAAAAGGCGGTGAGCGGCGTCGCGTAGGTACCATAAGTCCTCAGAACGCCGCGCTTTATGATTCGCAGATATTCGGGAACCCCGGGCCGCACATATTGGTAGCCGAGGAGATCCGCGATGGTCATTGTGTCGCCGTTGTGCGCCACCGCCTGGTGAAAGGGCGCGATGATCGGCCAATTAGCGGGATAGAACACGGCCGCGAAGAGCATCGCGCCGAGCACCGCGGTGGCGAGAAAGCTTCGAGTCAACAGTAAGATGAAATCCAGTAGGAGGGCGCTCGGAATCAGCGTCGCCGGCAAAACCATATTGATCGGATAGTTGGTCCAGAGATGGTAGGCAAACCAGCGGGTGATGCACATGCCGATCAGGAGGACCACCGCGCATACCGTGGCCCCCATTGGTAACCGAAAGTGGGTCCACAGCACATACTGGACCGCCGCCGGGAACGTGATCCCCATCAACGGCGTTACCAGAGGCCACCATTGCCTGTCTTTCCAGTCGATCCAGAAATCCCAATCCCCGACCGTCAGAATCATGCTCAGGTGGAAGGAACCGGTCAAAACGAGAATGATTGGAACCAAGGTCAGAAAGTCGAATGCTCGTGCGATTGTCTTGGCTCCGAAATCAACTGGACACGGCCGACCCGATTTTGTGTGAGTGTTTCACCAAGGCTCGGGCGTCCCTTTTTAACAAAAATTTTTGTTGTGATCCATTCCACCCGTGGTGGGGAAGCGGTGGACGGGCTGTGTGGCGAGCGGTGGGCAAGAGGGACCTTGTCCATCCGCTCGTCCACAGCCCGTCCATGGCTTCTCCACCACACCTTCACGCCGCTGCCTCCAAGGCCTGCGCCGTCGCTTCCGGCAGGCGCGCTCCCTGAACAAGCTGCTGTAGGTTTTCCTTCGCCGCCTTGGCCCACCCTTGCCACTTCGGTAGCTCGACCGCTTGGCCGTGCACATACACATCGGCAGGGGTGAGCACATCGCCCCCGCCTTGGGGTACCAATGCCCAATGCGGCCGCACCTCGTTATAGCGACGTCGAAAGATTTCCAGCGATCCGCGCGCCTCGCCCGGGCTTTGGTAGAGCTTCCAATACACCTCCTCGTTCTTAAGCGTTTGGTGGAAGCGCTCCAATAACCCAAGCTGCGTGGGCGTGCGGTATTGAATACGCACATGGGCGAACTGGGCCCTTGATATGCTCCTGGAAACGTCGGGCCAAAAAGCTTGGGCCGTTGGCTCGCTGCGCTGCGCCCGACATCCCATGTCGAAGTGTCCGTGACCAAAAAGGGCGTCTTAGAGAGCGTCCCATGCAGGCGCTCGGCCTCAGCACGCGCACAATCAAGCGCATCCCCCGCTGTGTAGCTTGGGGTGCAGTGACAGGCCAGAAGATAGCGCGAGTAGTAATCAATCACCGTCACCGCATACCACCACCCGTGCCCCGGGATGTGGAGATAGGTCACATCGGCCTGCCACAGCTCATTGGGCGCTTGGGGCAGGAGCTCAAAGAGCCGCGCCGCCTGATAAAGCGCCGCGTCTCGCACCCGCTTCTTCGTAAGCGGTTACGTAACCCCACCCTGTTGGTTAGCGGGTTAATGGATTAAGCTCGTTGGGTTTGAGGTTATGAGGGAGCAGCTTTTCGATTTGGGCGACGGTGCTTGCCTTGGGTAGCTCGGTAAAAACGTGGCATAAGTAGTAGTAGGGCTCCAGGCC
>JBOIEG010000336.1:0-1707 GCA_050740915.1 Gammaproteobacteria bacterium
CCACATAGGCCACCAGGTGCTTCTCCCCCGGGGCGTCCTCCCGCACCAGGACCACCACCTCCTGCACCCCGGGGTGCCCCCCCCAACACCGCCTCAATCTCCCCGAGCTCAATGCGAAAACCCCGCACCTTGACCTGATGGTCAATACGGCCTAGATACTCAAGCCCCCCATCGGCCAGATAACGCACCGCGTCACCGGTCTTATACAGTCGTGTCCCTGGCTCCTTACTATAAGGATCGGGAATGAACCGCTCCGCACTTAACTCCGGGCGCTCGAGATAGCCTCGGGCCAAGCCCGCCCCACCCACGTACATCTCCCCCCCCACACCGATCGGCACCGGCTGCAGGTGCGCATCCAGCACGTAAAGCTGCAGGTCGGGAATGGCCTTCCCAATCACACTCCCCCCTGATGCCAGATTGAGGTCGGTCACGGTTAAGGGGCGATAGGTGACATGCACCGTCGTTTCCGTGATGCCGTACATGTTGACCAGCTGCGGTTTATGGTTACCGTGGCGCTCAAACCACGGTCCTAAGCTCCGCAATTCCAGCGCTTCCCCGCCGAAAATGACCAGCCGCAACGCTAATTCCTGCGGGATCGCGGCACCTCCCTCCACCCAAATGAGTTGGCGGAAAGCCGATGGCGTCTGGTTCAGCACTGTCACCCGCTCCCGGCCTAACAAATCGTAGAATGCCTCAGGTGACCGGGTCACCCAATAGGGCACCACCACGAATCTGCCACCATAAAGAAGAGCACCCCAAATCTCCCAGACCGAGAAGTCGAACGCATAAGAGTGGAACAGAGTCCATACATCACGTTCATCAAAGTGATACCAGCCCTGGGTCGCCTCAAAGAGGCGCATGACATTATAGTGGCTCACCAAAACTCCCTTGGGTTTCCCGGTGGAGCCCGAGGTATAGATCACATAGGCTAGGGCATCAGCCGTCATGCTCACTGAAAGGTTCTGCTCACTTGCTTGGGCAATGCTCTCCCAGTCTGTGTCCAGACAGATTACATGGGCCTTATGCTCGGGAAGCCCTGTAAGGAACCCCTGCCGTGTCAACAGCACCGGCGCCTGGCTATCCTCCAACATGAACGCCAAGCGCTCCTTCGGATAGGCCAGATCCAAAGGCAGGTAGGCGCCACCCGCTTTGAGAATGCCTAGAATCCCGATGACCATCTCTAGCGAACACTCCATGCAGATGCCGACCAAGACCTCCGGCCCCACACCCAAGGTTTGCAAGCGGTACGCTAGCTGATTGGCCCGCGCATTCAGCTCCCCGTAGGTGAGCCGCTCGTCCTCAAATACCAACGCCACCGCGTCGGGAGAGCTTGCCACCTGGGCTTCAAACCATTGATGAACACACGACTCCTTGGAATAAACGACAGTGGCCTTGTTCCATTTCGAAAGCAGCTGCTCCCGCTCGGCCTCGCTCAAGAGGGGCAGCTCACCCAGGCGCTGCCCAGGATCCTCGACTATCCCCCGGAGCAGGTTCTGGAAATGCACCCCAAGCCGGGTGATCGTGGCCGCCTCAAACAACTCCGTGCTGTACTCCCACCCCCCCACCAGCCCCGCCTCCGTCTCCCTCATCCAGAGGCTCAGGTCAAACTTGGCCGTGACGCTCTCAAGGGGGAGGGGGCTCAGGGTCAGCCCCGGGAGCTCGAGCTCCTCAAAGGGGGCATTCTGCAGGGCAAACATCACCTGAAAG
>JBOIEG010000337.1:0-15060 GCA_050740915.1 Gammaproteobacteria bacterium
CGCTACCGGGATATGCCAACTACAAAATGCTCTCCGGGCTCGTGCTGAGCCCTGATGCTATTCCGTACACGCGCTATTTGAACTTCGACAAGGCCCTGATCGGGCTGTTCCTTCTCGCTTATTGCCATGGGTTGCTGAGCACAAGAGGTGAATGGGCAACGATGCTGAAGGCAACGATCCCGCAGGCGATGGTGGTGGCCGGGGTCGTTTTGGCATTAGCGCTTGCCATGGACTATGTGCGCTTTGATCCGAAGTGGACGTCGCTGTTTTATCCTTGGGCCTGGTCGAACCTCTTTTTCACCTGCCTCCCGGAAGAAGCCTTGTTTCGGGGATTCATCCAAAACCAGCTCGAGCGTCTGTTTGCAGGCCTCCAGTACGGAGGGGTGCTGGCGATATCTATAGCCTCCTTGGTGTTCGGTTTGGAGCATTACGCGGAGGGGCTGGCCTACGTCCTGTTGGCGACCGTGGCGGGGGTGGGTTACGGCTGGGTGTATCAGAAAACCGGTCGCATCGAATCGAGCATCCTCGTGCATTTTTCGGTCAACGCCCTACATTTCGTGTTCTTTACTTATCCGGCGCTGAAGCATTAGCGCGGTTTGGGAGCAGAAACCGCTACATCGACCGCTCTCCCCCCACTGGGCAGCGGTATCATGACGCGGAAGGTTGACCCGACGCCTGCCTGGCTGTCCACCGTGATCCTGCCACCCAACATTTCGCAAAACCGCTGCGTGATCGCAAGCCCCAGCCCCACACCCCCGTATGCGCATGCCTCACCCATGTCGGCTTGGCTGAACGGCTCGAAAATGAGCTTCTGGCGGTCTTGGGGTATGCCGATGCCGTTGTCCGATACGGTGACCGAGAGCGCATCGGCCGTGCAGGCCACAGCGAGGTGCACCTGCCCGTTCTCGGTGAACTTGCAGGCATTGGAGAGGAGGTTGAGGACGATGTGGAAGAGCTTGCCTTCGTCAGTCACAACGGCCGCCTGACCGGCGACAGTGGCGCGCAAGTCATTCTTGTTCTTCAAGAGCACCGGCTGCACGGCGGAGGACACCCGGTTTACCAACTGCGCCAGATCGACGGTGCTTAGGGTGACATCGGACTTGCCCGCCTCCGCTTTGGCATAGGTGAGGATCTCGTCCATGATGCCGAGCAGGTCGTGGCTGGTATCGAGGACGACACCAAGGCGTTGGATCGCCTCCTCGGTATGCTCGATGAAGTGGAGTTCCTCGATGGTGAGCTCGGTGTGGCCGCCGATCGCGGTCAACGGCGTGCGGATCTCATGGCTCAGGGTGGACAAGAACTCGGATTTGACCCGGCTCGCGGTCAAAGCCGCATCCCGGGCCTCCCGCAATTCGGAGGTGCGGATGGCGATCTCCGACTCGAGGAGCGCCCGGTTGTTCTCGATCTGGGCGATCATCTGGTTGAAGACACTCGCGATGTCCCGGGTCTCAGCCGGCCCCGCGACCTCGGCCCGTACGCCTTTTTGATCACCTCCAGCACGTTTCATGATCTGCACCAGCGCGCTGAGCGGTTCCGTCAAACGCTGAAATCGGGCGTTGATCCAAGTGACCAGGAGCACACCGAACACCCCCGCCAAGAGCATGTTGATGGCGAAGATCATGCCAGTCAAACCGGCCACAGGCGCCTTGTCGAGGGCCACGTGGACGTATCCGAGCCGAGCATTCTCCAGGGAATAGGCAGGCGATGCCGGGTTGAACGGCGAGGGAGAGGGACGTGTTTCCACCGGAACCAGGAAATAGAAGTATTCGCCATCTTCCCACTGAGCATCCGGCACGTTTTGCCGCCGGACGTGATCGAACGCGCGCTGCGCAGTCAGTGAATCGCCGAACAAGCTGCGATATTCGCGATCGAGGAAAACCACCGAGTGGACAGAGGGCAGCGAGCGTAATGTCTCGGCTGTATTTTTGGCGACGGCCTCATCATGGGACAGGTAGACGAGCACCGAGCGCCTGGCGAACTCCCGTACCATGTGATCCATATGGGTGAGGATCGAGCCCTTGACCCACGTCGACACCAGAAAAGCCGTCGCTATAGCGGAGGAGAGGAGAACGATGGCCGTGCTTACTGCCACGGTGACCGCAAGCTGACGCCTGAAGCTCGTTGACTTTCGGGTGTCAGTCCCCATGGGGGCCAAATACCGTGTCGAAGTAGGCGCGCAGGGGCCCACCAAGGTCGACCCCGAGATGCTCCGCAAAGCGTCGGTGGATCGCGCGCTTGACGTCGCGGAGGGGTTCGATGGTCGGGTTGGAACGGCGCGGATTTTCGATCCGCTCGAGCGCCTTCTCGGCCAAATGACGCCCCAGTGCTTCGTTATCGGGATAGAGCGCGAACAGGGCGCCCAGACGCGCATGGGCGAGGCTGTTCGAGAACACGGCGAAGCGACGGTGCCAGCTATTCTCGATGATGAGCGGCAGGACCGTTTCTTCCTCGAGCAGCTTGCTGTCGAGGGGCAGCCACAGGGCATCGCGGCCATTCTCGATGCGTTTCAGGAGATCCAAGTAGCGCTGGGTCCCGGAGGCCAGATCCGACGCCTCGTAGGCAACGAACTCCAGCTGATATCGGGGCGCGGCCTTTCTGGCCAGGTCGATAAGCCATTGGTCCTTGGCGGGGTTATAGACGACGGACACTCTCCTGGTACCTGGTAATACCCGTTTGAGGGTCTCGAACAAGAGCGCCGGGTCGACGGAGAGACTGATCCCATTCGCGGTTGGGTTGAGGTGAGGCGACAGATCGAGCAACCCGCTCACCGCAGGCAAGGTGATTCCCGAGGCCTGATAGTCTTCATAGGCCTCCTTGCCGAGGGTGATGACCGCACCGGCGGTCGTTTGCCTGGCCAGCCAGTCCCTGAGTTGCCCCGACTTGGGCTTACCCTCCTCCAGCGGGTGGACCTGGATGCGGTTTGAACCGAGCCGGTTTCGTATCCCTTGCAGGACCGATTGGAACACGACCCGGTAGGCCGACTCCTGCGCCTCGGGGTAGATCACGGCCACCGAGGTATCGGTGGCCAGTGCCTGGCTGGATGCTAATAGTGCAAGCCGGGAAATGACGCGGACGACCAAGAAGAAGGAAAAAAGGGCCCGCCACCGGGTCATCCTGGATCCGCGCCGCCTACAAGATTTAAAACCATCGAGCAACCAGTTGTTATTGTTTGGTTATTGTACCGGATACGAGCACTAGCTAGAGGGCCTTCCGCCTCTCGCCTGCGAGAACCGGGGGAGTCGAGCCGTCCAAGTGTAGCGGATGCGGAACTAGGCTCAATGAGTGAGATGTTATCGTGGCGGTAGGACTAATGACCTAGATGCGCTGCGAGCATGGGTATCGAGCAGTCACGAAGCGGGGAGCCGACTGTACAATTCTCCCGGGGCTACAGCACATCCGAGACCCATATCTTGCAATCCTGGACTCAAGGTTGATAATCGGTCTTGACTAAGACACCATTTGCAACAGCGTGGCTTGTGGACGCACCCCGGGGGGTTAACACGAAACCCGCGATGCATGCGTTTTATTCACCTTAACTGTGAGTTCAATATGGGGCCGAACGCGAATGCCGTTCATTTGCGCGGGACCAAGCTCCTGGTGGCAGGGGGAGACCAAGCGTTCGGCCAGGCCTTGAAGTCGAAGCTCCGCCGTCTGGGATTCCGGTACGTCATAACGGTCCGCACCGCGCGCGATGTCCTCGAACGCCTCGCATCTCTCCGCGTAGATTTGCTGCTTACGCCGGTTGAGCTTCCTGATCTCGATGCGTGGCGGCTGACTCGGATGATCCGCTCGGGACGTTTTGGCCCAAGTGTCCTTCCGATAGTGGTGGTCTCGGAAGAGCAGCTCCGCCCCGTATGGGACGCAATGGCCAAAGAGCACGACGTTCCTCTCGTTTCCACAGAAGACGAGGCGGATCTGCGCGAAACGATCGCTATCTGTTTAATGGGGCGGCGCAAGCCAGCTCTACTGGTAGTCGAGGATGACGAGCGTATTGCAGCCCTGATCAACGACAGCTTGTGTCATGGATTCGAGATTGACATAAGGTACGACGGTGAATCCGGCCTAGCTGCCTGGAGACAACGCCACCATAAGTTAGTAATTCTGGATCTTGTGCTCCCTCGTATGTCAGGGCGTGAAGTCCTGCAGGGCATTTTAGAGATAAACTCTATGCAGCCAGTAATCATCCTCACAGCGCATGCCACAAACGAGAGGCACCAAGAGTTGGTGTTGGCCGGGGCGGTCGATTTCCTCGCCAAACCGTACGAGGTTGAACAATTACGTCAAACCTGTGAGAGCGTGCTCCGTTACTCCGAATTGATGGAAACCTGTGCCGAGTTCCTGGAGACGGAAGGGGTGATACGCCAAATCACGAACCGCGTTTATGCAGCGGATCGTTTCCTTTCGATGGGTAAGGTATGGGTAGCCGTTAATCACCTAAAGGAAGCCCTCCGAGATCAACACCACGTGCCGCCGACAGAGCATGAATGGAAAAAACTCGCACGCGAGTTCGATACCTAGTGTAGAAAGAGTGAGGAAGTCCTTGGCCGCCATTCGAATTCCTGTCAGGGAAGGCAGTAACGTAGCGCTACGAGTGATGTCGAGAGATCCGCAACGCGAGGGATGCGAACGTCTTCGCGATGGGATGCGTAAGCGTATTCTATGACGCTAAACGTCCGTTCTTGGCCAATTCTGTTGAAAAACTCCCGCGTAACCGCACTACCTCGCGCGAGAAACTCATTCGTCGATCTTAATGTCCTCCGAAAGCCCGAGTTCTCTTAGTGCAACCTTCACTTCCTCGATCTTGGTCATCGGGACGCCCACACCAGGCGTGACATCAACGGAGATATGCACGCTCACCCCAGGGGTGGCAGCGAACTTCGCTAGGATCTTCGAGTAAAAGTTCGTCCATTTCTGGAGGGGCACCAATCCAGTCCACGAGAAACCAATGACATCCTGCATAACAACATCTGTCAACGAAGGTGCCAACGTGTCGTCCTTCACCACATCAACCGTTGATGTTAGGAACAGGCCGACAGCCGTTGGCGACCCAGGTGCCGACGCGGTCGTCGCCTGCTCGGACGCCAGGTATTTTTCCGCGATCTCCTTCGTGATGATGTACACGTCGTCAGCGATTTCAATCTCGCCAGCGAGCATCGATCGCTTGTAGACGAAGGGTTCGTAGGTGCCGTCGCCCTTCTTGCCGACGTACGCGATGATGCTTCCATCGAGACCGCGAGCGATCGTGTCTTTGATCGAATCGGGACGGAGGAGACGCGGGAACTTCGGCGATGCGAAGAAAGCGTCGCGCACCGAACGGGTACTCCACTCGGGGAGTGCGGGAGGCCAGTATCGGGTGAGGAAGTTTGGGCTCACGCCCTCGACGACAACATCCTCCTGTCGCAGTCGCGTAAGGATGAGATCCGCAAGCGTCGTGGCCGCGCTGGAGTGTATCAGGCCGAGATCGACGCGTCGGAGCTCACCATTTTCGGAGAGCAGAAACACGTTCTTGTATGTTCGCCAAACCGTCTCGCGAAGGTCACGCTCGGAGCGTTTCACATTCTCCGTGAGCTGGCGACGCTGCGTTTCGTCGATCTTCAGATCGTCGACGTCTTCCTCAATGTCTTTCCACGCGAGCAGCTTTCGTGCGTCATCCTTTAGTTGGCCCGATTCCTCGGCTACACAGAAGAGAAGCGCACTCTTGAACGTGCGTGCCGACTGGCCGCTCTCGTTCAGAATCGCCTTCATCGCCGAAAGCGTACTGGCTTTCCCGGCTGCGTGATCAGGTGAAAGTACGACAAACGTCAGCACTGGACGATCCGGAACCTGATTCGATTTCTCGGGAAAGAAAATGCGTTCTGCCCCACCACCCGGACCGAAGACCTTCTGAATGTCCGCCTTCACACGATCATCGACTGCTCGGGCTGCGACACTCGCGCGCCGATCGGAAAGGAGTTTGTTGAGGTTCGGCTGGAAGCTGAAGCGATAGCGATTCTTCTCGGAGGCGAGGAAGTAGCATGCCTCCGCGAGCGCTTCGAGGCACTGATCGACGTTGCTGATATCGAGTGTTGGCTCAGCGACCGCGAGACGGATCTCAGGAACGGTAGCTTCTCCTCGCTGCTGACCGCCGTTGGATTCGAACAAGATCGATGTCGCAGTCTTTCTATGGAGTCTGGCCTTCTTCACTTCGTTCGTCGCCTCGGCATCGAGACGAACGGCGTGGGCGTGCTCTTTGTGCCGAGTGAGATCAGCGGGTCCTTGTGCGCACCCTTGTAACCGTCTGCATACGCGCGCGACACCCACAGAGCAAGGAGACGGAGGACGCCACGGGTCTGTTGGAATTGAGGTAGTCCCTGCCACTTCCGTTCAAAGACGGAGAGGAGAGACGGATGAAAGGGGTAACAGGCGCGGAACTGGTCAGCCGCTGTGTCCGCGGGAAACCAGTTCGGCAGTTGCTGCTTGTGATCGATCACCCATCCGCTGTACGACTCGATCGTCTCGTTCGCGTCTTTTGGGAGCCCTCCCCATTCGAAGAGGCGACGCCGAATGATCTCGGATGTCTCGGTCTCGGCCGACATGATCATCGCCTTACCCAGGCGATCAAGAAGCTTTTTTAGTCGGTCGAAGTCCGCCTGGTCTTCGGCGGTCATTGCGAGCTCTGATGCCGGGATTGATACGGCGAGGACCACGTTCGATCGCGACCGTGTAACTTCTGCGAGGTTCTGAAGGAAGTTGTATAGCTGCGACCCGAGTCCGCTTCTCCGGTTGCGGCTCACGTAGTTCATCAGTTCATCGAGGAGGACCAGCGTCGGTCGATCGGAGCTGATGAGTTTACCGATGACATCTCCGCCCGGCGCAGTTCGGGATTTCTCGTGTTCTTCGACAAGTTTGAATCCATCGCTTCCGCGGAGTTGCCAGGCGATCTCACCCCATGGTGTCTTCCGAAGCGGCGTGCCATCCGAACCACCGCGCCCGGTGATCGAGTCGAACTCCGTCCCGACGAAGACCGCGGTGTCGGCGGGCGGAACTGACTCGATGCCGGCCTCCTGGAGAACGTAGCTGACGCCTTTCCACTTCTTCGCGGCACTACCGCCCTGCGCAAGGTGGTAGAGCAGCGTGAGAGCATGCGTTTTTCCTCCGCCGAACTGCGTTGAGAGGTTGAAGATCGCCGACGTCTCGACCTTGATCCCGTTGAGCCTGCGAACGACCTGCATGGTGAGCTCTCGAAGACTCTTCGCGAAGAAAGTCCTCTCGAAGAACTCCGCAGGATCCTGGTACACAGATGGCGCGCGGCCGTCGCGGACATGATCGAGGTGCACGGCGAACTCGGACGCATCGAGCGGCCGGCCGTCGCGAAGATCTTCGCGGGGGGTGATGACTTTGTACCAAGGCTTCATGATGGGTGACGTTCTTTCCTTACGTTACGGAAATTCTTGGATACCGTCGACATTAGGCGAAACCGAGCCCCTTCTTCCGGGCGAGGACACCATCCACCCAACGCTTCTCATCCGTGCCGACCGGGTACAGTGCGGAGAAAGCCTGCGCCAGCTTCCAGAAGGTCGCCCGCTGGCCGACACCCTCTTCAACGAGGAACCGCTTGAGTGCTTCGGCACGCCCCATACCGAAGAGTAGCATCGCCTGATGAATCCGATCGAGAGTGGTCGCGCCTGCCCTTGGCGCTCCGAGCTCGCCCCAATTCTCTTGCCCAGCTTCGGCAACTACTTCTTCAAACAGCGCGAGCTGCTTGCGCTTGCCACGCTTCTTCGCGGAGGTCTGCTGCGAACTCGCGATTGCTCCAAAGAGGTAGCCACTTCGTTCCGCGGCGGACAGTAGACGGGCCTTATCGCCCTTCACCTCAACAACATCGCTCAGCTCGACGAGATTTGCTCCGAGACCCTGCGCAATCTTGCGGGCGGCGTCGAACTCGAGGACAAACCCCTGAGTCTTCGACTGGCCGCTCGAATCGGTCTCATCATCGTCAACTTCCGCCTCGTTGTCAGAATTCTCGTCTCCAGCAACACCCGCAACCGGGGCAACCAGAGTCCACAGCCACATAGCAGTCAATCTTGCGTCAGGATCGAGGCCGCTTGTATCTGCGCTCTCGAATATCACTGAAATCGCCTCCCGCGACACGGCGGCCCAGACTTGCTCCAGGTATTCCTTAAGCGTGACGGTCTCGCCGCTGGCTTTCTCCACGCGCGAATAGCGCGAAAAAATTTCCAGGGCCGGGCCGAGACAGGCGAAGATGGCGTCCGCGCCCACGACGCCTTCCTCGGCCAGACGCGGCATCCATTCGTGGATGCGGCGGGGCAACTCCTGCAACACGTCGCGCCAATCGCCGATTTCGTCCGTGCGAGCCGAGCCGTCGGGATTTTCACGCGGGCGGACGACAAGATGGACGGAGGAAGCAAGTGCGGCGGATGAATTGGCCCGAACCCGGCCTTCGCGTTCGGTGTCAATCGGCCAAGAACCAGTCATTACCCAACCCGCGTCAATCATTGCCTGCAACTGCGCTTCCCACCCTGCGGTGGACTTGTGTGCAAAGACGACGATGCCGATGCCGCTCGGACGGGCGACTCGACGTCCTTCGATCAGTGCCTTGCCCATCGTGCGTTCGAAGAACGCAGCATCATGTCCTTTGACCTCATCAACGACACATTCGTCATCTTTGTCCGAAAGCGATGCAAAGTTCTTGGCGAGCGGGGAACCATCAAGCGAGCGTTTCAACCAAACGATGAAGTAATCCGACAGATCTGCGTACGGGATGGCATCGTAGTACGGCGGGTCTGTGATAAACGCATCAGCACAATCGTCGGGAAGCGGGTGTTTCGTGGCACTCGCACGTTCGATGTGTCCAGTCGAGTGTTGGCATCGTGATTCAGCTTCCAACGGGCTAGTGAGAAAATTGAGGTTGTGTATCCATCCGCCGGAACTGCTCACAAAGGGATATGCCTCTGCAAAATCCCAGACCATTGCCAAAGCCTGTCGGCTGAACGTGCCTCGAACAGTTTCTTGGCTCGCCGGTGACGACCATGACGCGAGCGAAGAGCCATAATCGGCCATCTTATCGACATTGAGCGCAAGCGCGGCTTGGACGGCTTCACCCAAACCAGCATCGTTTTCCTTCGCAAACTCATCTCGAACTTGACGCACCTTTTCGTTCAGCGTCACGAGGACGAGGGCTTGGCGTGGAGAGAATAAATGTCCCCATTGTTTCATTCCGTAGAGTTGAACGCGAAAGCCAAGCGTCCCTTGAGGCGGGAGCGGTTCGTCGGGAATGAGACTGAAAGAAAGCGTGCTCTGTGCTTGCTTGCGTTTGAGCGTGGCATCCGCCTTGGCGATTGCTTCAAGATCTTTCTCGTTGGGCAAGCGATAGAAACGACCTTGGTCACTCGCGCGTTTTGTCACAACGCAGAATAGCCGGGCGGTTGAAGTACCGCCGTTGCGAGAAGCGAGTTGTTTGCGAATGCTCGTTGCTGGCGTCGTGTAGCCGCAGCAGGGACACGTCGCGGAACCGCGTGCAATTGTGCCTTGTCCGACTTCGCTCGGCTTTGCACCTTGGACAATTTCAAAATCGACCCGTCGAAGTATCTTGTTCGGAGAAACACGCAGCGACCATGAATTGTGCGGCTTCTTGCCAAGCCAAAGTGATTTGACGAGGGGGATTTCGGCACCGCAACTCGGGCCTTCGCATTGGATTGTCCGCGCCCAGAGATAGGCGATGGGCGTCGCGCCGTCCGCGTCCTTGGGATAGAACTCGGCCAGTTCCTTTTCAGCTTCGCGCTTGATCCACTCGCCCCATTTGCGGACATCATCGATGAGCCGTTGGCCGTATTTGGGGATGTATTCCAGGACGACTTTGTTGAGCAGCACGGCGACGGGATTGAGATCGCTGGCAAAGGCGTCCGCGCCCACGCGCAGGGCTTCGAGCGGGATAGAGCCACCACCCGCAAACGGATCCACGATGAGCGGCCGGGTGCCGGGCGCGCCGCCTAGCGCCTCGTGCGCGGCTTGCGTGAGCGCGCGGCTGGTGTCGAGGTATTCGCGAACGGTGGAGTTGTCCCAATTGGCAAAGTCGGCGATGAAGTCGAGCAGCGCTTTGCGAATCTCAACCATGTCGTCGACCTTCTTCGGCTCCCGCGCGAAGCCATTGAAACGCGAATAGCTCTCCTGGCTCATTAGCCCGAGATGGCGCATCGCCCATGCCTTCATTTCGGCCTTCGCGACCCCTCGGAAAGTGTCGGGGCAGCGAGGATCGGCAGGATCGGGCCAGAGCGACGCGCAGATGACCGCGCGGCACGCCGCAAGTGGCCGCCGTGCCCACCAGATGTGCAATGTCGAGATATGACCGTGTCGGATCGACTTTTCGCGACGCGCGTGAACGGAGATTCGCTTGATCGGCAGATCGACTTCGATCAACCGTTTACAGTATTGCGTCGGCTCAGTCATGGGATGCGCCAAGGATTTCCTTCGGACCGACGAGGTAGTGTTCGATCTTCACAATCGGCTGCCATCCGAGACGGGCTGGATTCTGAACGGTGTTGAGCTTTGGTGACGACCCGCAATCAAAAACGGCATACAGCCAGTAATCGTCGCCGAGCCGCTGCGCGGTCCGGTATTCGTTCGTCGTCAGTGCAATCTCGGCGACGGTGGAGCGTCCTTTCACTTCGATGAAACGAGCCGCGACGAACACGCCCGGCTCCGTCGGATGCGGCTTGCGGGAGAGGACGTCGTACCCACGGTTCTCAGCCTCGACACTTTCCGGCTCCCACCCACGCTCACGTTCATGGCGCATCGCCCACTCGACCGCGAGCCGTTCGGTCTCATCGTCGCGAACCATCGCGACGATGCCCGGAGAGTTGCGCTCCGGGTGAGGCAACACCCATGCTCGGCCGAGGTACTGCAGATCTTCGATCGTGCAGTGGCGTTCCATTTCGAGCTCCCTCTTTCGCGACTCGAGGCGCGCGTTAAGCTCATCGAGGTGGGATTCGGCCTGCGCGATGTTGCCCGCGAGACCGGGCGTAGGATCACCCGCGGCCTGCCTGTTGATTAGATCCCCGAGGGAGATCTGCGCGCGGTGGATCAGCTCATCGAGCGAGATCTGGACGTGACGACGAACGATCTCATTCTCCCGAGATCTCTCAGTAGTGATCTCGTCGAGGAATGGCTTGAGCGCCGTTTCGTATAGAAACGTCTCCACTGCTGTGCGATCAGGAAGCATCGAACTGTCAGGCAGTGTCGACTTGCCGATCGATACCTGGAGGTCGAGGAAAATCGTCGGCTGCCGTACGGATTGGCTGCCATCGAGGTCGACTCTAACCACGAAGAGTTTTCGGTGCAGCGTGTGACCGCGACCGTCCTTGATGCCGGCGGAGAAGACGTCGAGCCGGTACGGGGCTGCGGTGTGGAGGTCCCAGAACACGGTGCCTCGACGCAAATCCTCCGCGACCCGTTTCTCAACATCAGCGCGCACGACCTCAAACAGTGGATGGCCGGGGGTTACCCATTCGAGCGTCGCATCATCGGTCAGTAATGTCTTGGCGAAAACCACTCTCTGGTACTCCCGTCCGAGGTGACCAAAACGGGGCTCGAGACGCTCGCCGATCGGAGCGAGGGTTTGGGGGACCTTCCCAATCCGATAGACCTTGTTTCGTCCCTTGAGCGGTGACGGATGGATCCCCGCGATCGGTCCCGCCTGGAGGAAGAAGTCTTCAATGACCTCAGGAACCAGTCGGCGCTCTTTCGCCTCGACGGACTTCCCGATGAGCGCGGAGAGATTCAGCTCCTTCTTCGCGAGACCTTCGAGCGTGGAGCCGGTGATCTGCTTGAAACGCTCGACGTTGATGTCCTTCACGATCCGATCGGCAATGTTTGTCTCGGTCGTTAGCCGCGCATACATCTCACGGAAAAGTTGCTCGAGCCGGTTCGATGGAAAGAGCTCGCCGACGACATCGAAGACCTTGTCCGAGCCGAGTTCGTCTTTGATCTCCTTGAGCCGTTCAAGGAGTTTCTCGAGGACACGGCCTTCGCGCGTGTTGATCGCCACGAAGTTGAAGATGAGGCAGTCCTTGAGCTGGCCGTACCGGTGGATCCGACCCATGCGCTGCTCGAGGCGTACCGGATTCCAAGGGATGTCGTAGTTGATCATGAACCAGCAGAACTGAAGGTTGATGCCCTCCCCAGCTGCCTCGGTCGCGACGAGCACCTGGCGCTCCTCACGGAACTCTCGCTCCGCGGAGATCCGGGTGCCCGGCGTATCCCGATCGCCGATTTTCATCCCCCCGTGGATCTGCGTGATGGAAAGGCCCCACTCACGTAGCTTTCCCAGGGGACGTCCATCCTTGCCATCGCCCGCGAGGTAGTCGAGGGTGTCCTTGTGCTCGGTGAAGAGGAGAAGCTTCATCTTCGGGTCTTTGAAGATGTTCTGCTCCTCGAGCACGCGCCGGAGCTTCGTGAGCTTCGTCTGGACGTCGCTCTGCTCCAGCACACGCGCGTGATCGACGAGCTTCGTGAGGTGTTGGATCTCGTCTCGGAGCGCCGCCGGATCAACGGAGACGACCACGTCTTCGAGCTCGGCGATGATCTGCTGCTGTTCTTCATCGGTGAGATCTTCGAAGTCGTCCGGGAGTTTTTTCTCTAACTGCTCGCGGCGGTATTTCTCAGGATCTTCGAGGATTTTCTTCCGCTTGTCTCGCATGCGCTCGAGGCTGCGGCGCACGGTGTAGACGCTCGATGCGAACCGGCGCTGGAGCATCGCCATCGTGAAGCCGAGGGCTCTGCCCTGTTGTGACTCGCTCGCAGCAGCCTTGATTGATTGATCCTCGACGTAGCGCGTCAGCGCGTCGTAGAACTCCGATTCGTCTGGACTCAACTCGAACTTCGCCGTTCGCACATCGCGATCCGTGAAGAGCTTCCGGACGATCCCGCTCTCGTCGGGGAACGTAACGAGGGCTTCCTTCAGGCGGCGAAGATAGAACGGAGCCGAGTGTTGGCGCATGGCCTCGTTCAGGCTCTCGATGTCGCCGTAGACATCTCGATCAAGGAGACTGAGGAAAAGGCGGAAATTCTCCGGATCACCCTTGTGTGGCGTCGCCGTCATGAGGAGAAAATGATCGGTACGCCTCGACAGCTGCTCGCCAAGTTTAAAAGCCAGCGTTTTCTTGTCGTCTGCGTAGGCGCTCATCTTGTGCGCCTCGTCGACGATGATGAGATCCCAGTTGGCGCGCAGCAGGCTGTCGCGGGCATCGTCGACGCGGGAGATCCACCTATTCGTAGACCGCCTCCAACTGATGCGGGAGCGGATCGATGCGCGCGATCGAGAGTGTGAAGTACGGATCGTACTCGTACGCAAGTCCGAGCCTCTGTGCCTCGATCCCGATCCGGAAGCGAAGGGGATCGCCGTTGAAGAGTGGCTCGCGCGGAGAAACGACGAGTTGCGCCAACTGCGCGGCGTCGAGGATCGGGTCCCGAACCTGGCCAGTATGTAGGCCCTTCCCGATCAGCTTCAGCGAAGTGCCCATCGGGATGGTCGCGATGATCTCGACCGGTTCCGGTAGGATGGGGCCTTCGACGACGGCACCAGGAGTAAATTCGACCAAGTTTAGTGGTGTCATGTAGTTAGCCGGTCCCGACACTCATCGCGCGTAGTGCCGTGCGCTTGTCTTTGGTGCCTTTGCCTGTGGGGTCGCCACTTATTCCATGCTCCCACGACGTCTTTGTTCTAGCCATTTGCCTGTTTTGCCAGAAAATTTCAGGCAAACTCACTTTACCAACCCCGCTCCCCCGCCTCGTCCTCGGCCTCCTGCAGCGCCTCCGCAGCTCGGGCAGCAAGTCAGGCCGGCCGGATAATAATGCCTTCCTTGGTCGGCACCTTATCCAGCTTGCCGTCGAGGTCAGTGAACAGGCCGACATCAAGATAGGTGTAACCCATGAACTCGGTGAGCGCAACACGGATCTCGTCGACGCTGCTCTTGCGGATGGTGCCGATCAGTTTTTCCGTGGTAGGGATTCCTTACCGAGCCAATCTTGCCCAGTTTGGCTCGGATCGCTCATTCGGGTGTCTCCTCCTCAAGGTTTGCTAAGGTCGTGGGCTTTCTCAGCCGCTGATTCGTCCAAACAACCCACACCTTGTCGTGCCCCTTCCTTAGGCCCCTCCCGCGCCTGCCACCGTGATTCATCGCCTCGCGGTGGTGAGGGTGCGCGAGGCGGCAGTGATTCCGGTCCCCGCCGATAAACCAATCTGCTTACATAGTCCTTACCCTGATTTTTGACCTTCCCTCGTAATTCTCACTAACTCTCGGTTTTTATTGATGGGCCCGGCAGGACTCGAACCTGCGACCAAGGGATTATGAGTCTCAAGCACATTTCAATAATATCAACGAATTAGAGCCTTTGATTTTGGGAGAAGGCGGTTTAGGCCCTTGATTTTGCAAGATCCCGAAGTTCATTTTGGGATCCGCGTTTGGCACCGGCCTGCCCGCTCTACGACACTGTGTCAGAGCCATAGTCATCTAAAATCAAAGCGGGGTAGGTGCGCGCTCCCGCCGAGAAAAGCAATCGTTTAGAAATCAAACAGCTATAAATCCAACCGCACGTGGAACTTTTTTTCGAGTTTTTTATTTATGTTCAATGAGTTAGGTTAACTTGGGTCACGGACTCTTAATCAGTCGGTTGGAGGTTCGAGTCCTCCACGGCCCACCAGTAAATCAAAGGCTTATGTGCTAGCAGTTCTTCAAGCTAGAACTGTGTAGAAGCTATGTAGAAGTTTGGGAGAATTATTGGACTGATCCGCAAACAGCTGTCTCACGGCGCGGGAGGAGAAGATGAGGTTGCTAGTGTAGTGTCCCTTAAATAACTTTACAGACTTTCCAGTGATTGCTATGGTCTCGCTCATGCCGACCACCCGCGTGGCGATCAAGTTGCAGCCAGCTGAACGCACGCCGCTGGAGACATGGGGATCCGCACACGGAACTCCGCAACAGGTGGCGCTGCGCTGCCGGATTATCTTGGGCGCCCTGGCGGGTCAGAACAATGTGTCGATCGCCGAAGAACTCGGCGTAAGCC
>JBOIEG010000338.1:0-1452 GCA_050740915.1 Gammaproteobacteria bacterium
CCTCTCTTTTAATCCCCTCTCGGGGAACCGTTCGGGCCTTCGGTGGCCGACGTTGCGGCTCTACCTATCCGTTCGCTCCGCTTTTCAGCCTTGGAGTGCCTCATTAGTATTGCCTGCCCGTCACCTACTATACCCTCTGCTGACCCTTCGACTGGCTCAGGACAGGCTTCTCCTCGGCGGTCAACATCGATCCAGCCAGTTTCTCTCGCACGCGAGATCCCAAGGCACCCAGGAGACCTCCCAGGGTAAGCCTGTCCTGAGCTTGCCGAAGGGACACAGTACTGTCCGTGCGTGAGAGGCCCGATTTATAAAGCACACCCCACGCGCAGATGGAGGACTTCGTTGTCACGTGCCAACTCGTCCCAGGTGTACCACACCTCCTATCGGGTTCCTGTTCGTCGCCCCGCACGTTTGGATTGGGCTTCCTTCAGACACCACCTCACGATAATGCCCTTGCCCTTCTCCTAACCTTCGGCTCTGCGAATACCTGATGTCAGGACTTTCACCTGACTAGTACTGCGCCATGCCTGGCACACACGCCTGAATTAAGCCGAGCCGCGAAGCGGCTTCGGCTTGAATGAATTGTTAGTCGGCGGTGGGAATCCTCAACGAATGTCCGCAACGGTCACGCCCTGCCGCTCGGCGCAGAGGCTCAGCGTGCGCTGCCACGCAGGGCGCGCCAGGGCTCTCGCGTAATAAGCCTTCAGCCGCGGATACGGCTCGATGAGATCGGTGTTCCGGACTTCCCGCAGAACGGTGGCGAGGAGAATGTCGGCGACCGTGAACGCCTCGCAGGCGATCCATTCGCGGCCGTCGAGCCGGCGCTCCAGCCCGGGGAGCCAGCGGCCGGCTTCCTTGACCACCGCCGCCCGCCGCTCGCGAGCCCCCTCGCCGCCCATGCCGCCGTCGATCATCTGGATCTCGAACAGCGGCCGCTCGACGGTGGCGAGCGCGGCGAAGCACCATTGCACAACCCGCGTGCGTCCGGCGAAGTCAGCGGGGATCAGCTTGCCCGCCTTCTCGGCGATGTAGAGCAGCACCGCGCCGGACTCGCCGACGATGAAGCCATCATCGTCGATCACCGGCACCTGATGGAAACAGCTGAGCCGGCTATAGGCCGGACCGTCGAGCTCGCCGGCGATGTAGTCGAGGGCGTGGACGCGATAGGGCAACCCGGTTTCCTCGAGCGCCCATTGCGCGCGCAGGTCGCGCCCCTCGCCAATCATACCGGGATGAACGCGTCCGAAGCCATAGAGTGCAATCATAGTGACCTCCAACATTTACAACAGTAAGGCCTTCATGCATCGATATTGCCTGACAAGCCGACTCCGCGGTAGGGACGCCGGTTACCCGGCGCCCCCCGCACAGACCCGGACGGGCAGTATTCCCGCATCCGGTTCCTCGGTTGCACTCGCTTCCGCGCAGGTGGGAACCGTCACCGGCCCTCCACCT
>JBOIEG010000339.1:0-1178 GCA_050740915.1 Gammaproteobacteria bacterium
TTGATGATGTCCTCGACGGTGGCCGTCCAGATGAAGGGCTTGGGATTTTGGTTCCAGGCTTGCGTAAATTCCTCGATCGCCTCTTTTAAATCCGGCACGCTCACGAAGCTGCCGCGCCGGGGCGATCTCCCCGACCTCCCCGATGTCCTGCTCGCGGACCCGCGCGCGCCACAGTTGCACGGTGGGCCGGCTTACGCCGAGTTCTTCGGCGATTGACACCTTGTTCTGACCCGCCAGGGCGCCCAAGATAATCCGGCAGCGCAGCGCCACCTGTTGCGGAGTTCCGTGTGCGGATCTCCATATCTCCAGCGGCGTGTGTTCAGCCGGCTGCAACTTGATCGCCACGCGGGTGTTCGGCATGAGCGAGACTATAGCAATCACTGGAAAGTCTGTAAAGTTATTTAAGGGACACTACACTAGCTTTCGCTTTCGCCGTTCTCGGCCGTCAAAATCGCTGTAGGAAAGATCGTGCGTTCTATCTGTCGGCGAGTACTTCGATCAGCTCGAACGTAGATTTCGCGAGATCGAGGCCGAGCTTCTGGCACGGCGCGAAAAACGAGAAGAGGAGTGACTCCTCTCGTTTTTGGTCTCCCACACACGCGCTATAAGTCGCTACCCCGTTTGCCGAGACGGCCCTGGAGAGAAAATTATTTAACTGACGGGAAAGTAAGGGTTGCTATTAAATCGCGAGAAGCTTACTGTGAAATCGCAAATCCCGTGCTTACACCACAGAAAGTTATCCGGCAGCTGAAGATGGGTTCGGTTTGAAGAAGTGAAGATGGCGCGTAAGCGCCGCTGATTAGGAGAACGCAGTCATTTGCTAGACTCCCTACCATTGGCTCGGGGGGAAACTTGCACGCCATCTTCACTCCTACAAGTTTGTTTATGTGCAGAGTTTCCTTATTTCTCTTAGACTTATAAAACCCGTGCCACATATAAAAAGCCGCGATTCCGAGGGGAGCCGCGGCTTTTCCTTTTCCAACATGAAAAAGATACTCTGAATATACTACAAATTGAAGACAAGGTGAAGTCTCTTTACAACAAACTCCATCTGCTAGGAGCCTGTCGGACTTAAGGCGGAACTTTTGATGTGCAAACCGATCGGATCGGCAATGGATTCAATGAGCGAACGTGCATGAGCCACTTCCGTCAATGCGATCGTGACACACCCTACCTGC
>JBOIEG010000340.1:0-2104 GCA_050740915.1 Gammaproteobacteria bacterium
GTTGCTCGTCTCATCCTTGAGACTCGCCCCTGCGGGGCTTGCGCGCCGTTTCGCTCCAGGCGAAACGCTCCTGTGCTCCGGCGGAACGCGACTTCCCTTCGCTCACGACAATTTTTTCAGAAGCTCTCAGCGCGGTGAGAGAAAACAAGTCTAGCCGCGTCTCACTGGTTTACAGCGGCGCACGTATTTTTCCTGTTCCTTGGTTTGAATAGCGCCTGGGCGCGCCGCCCGCACCCGGCGTATGGCCTCTTCTGGCATGACTCCAAATTCGACCAAGAGGCGCGCCGCAATGGTACCCGTTCGGCCGAGCCCCGCGTAACAGTGCAACACCACCCGCTGTCCGGAGCGCAGGAGCGCTCGAAGGCGATCCCCGGTTTCTAACCAAGCCTGCTCGAAAATACGTTCTGGGATCTCCATATCCCGGATCGGCAAATGGTGCCACTCCAGTCCCGCCGCCCGCGCTTTATCAGGTAGGCCTCGGATCTGCAACAGCTCGAATTCGTAGACTTCCAAGAGGCTCACCAAGGCTTTGGCTCCCCAGTTTCTGATCGCTCGCAGATCGGTCTCCAGCTTGCGTTCTGCCTCCCGGGGATGTTGCGGAAACAAGATCCGGCCCGGATAGGCGATCATACCTATCTCGCCCCCGTTGGCCGTAACCTCCACCGAATCGATCTGCAGGCAGTCAGTTCGCATTCGCCCGGGATCTCTTATCACGCCGGATCCCCCAAGTGGGGAAGGAACATCGAACAAAGCGCCGGCGACGTGAATGCGATTCGTTTCATAAAGAAGAAAGGCACCGGGAAGCGCGCGGTTAATTCCGTCAGCGCTTTTTTATTGTGGTCAATATACGGCGATTTTCCAAGGAAAGAAAAACGAAACAGGCAAGGTCCCTAATCGCTTCCTTCTTCCCCGGCCAAATGCCACGGCGCCTTCCTGACTCGTGCGAGTAGAATCCGCCGCACGAAATACCCTATCGGGCAAGCGCTGGCGCCGTGGACTACCGGCAGTTTCAAACGGCCCTCTTGCTCGTCGCCCTCCTCACGGCGGGGGGCACGCTGCTGGTGCTGGTGCTGGTGCGGCCGCTCGCCCGGGCGCTGGAGGAGCGGGTGCGGGAACGTACCGCGGAGGTCCAGTGCCTCAACGCGGAGCTGGAGGAGCGGGTGCGCCGGCGCACGGCGGAGCTCACGGCGGCGAACCAGGAGCTGGAGTCTTTTTCCTATTCCGTCTCCCATGATCTGCGCGCGCCGTTGCGCCACATCCACGGGCTCTCGGATCTGCTCTGGCGGCAACATGAAGCTAAGCTCGATGACGAGGGTCGCCGCTACCTCAGCAAGATCTCGGATTCCGCCCAACAGATGGGGGTGCTGATCGATGAGCTGCTCACCTTCTCCCGGATCGGGCGCGCGGAGCTGCAGCGCACGCAGGTGGACTTGCGGGAGCTGGTTGAGGAAGTGTGGGATCTGCTGCAACCGGAGATGGGCGGGCGCGATATCTGGGCCCTAGGAGCCTGTCGGACTTAGGTTGAACACCAAAGCCATAACGTATTAGCGCCCAATGGGGGCGGAACCTAGGCTCCTTCGGTCGAAAGAGTCTCTCCCGAGACTCCCTCACCTTCTGCAGCCATCGCCATCGCGCAGAACGCGGTGAAGAAGAACGATTTGATTGCTGATTTCATCGTCGTATCTCCAAAATAAAACGGTCAATGTTTCAGTTAAGTTGTCGTTTGACGATTCCATTAGACGATCTTTAAGCTTGCGTCTCAATGAACTATTTCACAGCTACTCTGTGCGTTAATGGCAAATCTGGTGTACGGCCTGCTGCTGTGGACAAGATTGATTAGGCCGCTTAAGGTGGACCTCATTGTCAAGACCACGATCTAGCGAAAATAAGTAAAGTAAGACTGCATCTTCACCTTGTTGGCCTGTGGTCAAAGTTTGACCACTCCATGCTCCGCCGCTGGCGTGCGGTACTCGAGCGACTGTGTCCTTTCGGCAGGTCTGTGTAGGCGCCGTCAGATCCTCCTTGGCCGAGATTCCAGTGCGCCTATCGAGGCGCAGAATCCGAGCCAGGACTGTGCGCGAGAGGACAGCTATCTGGCCTGCGG
>JBOIEG010000341.1:0-7371 GCA_050740915.1 Gammaproteobacteria bacterium
CCCGCAGGCCAGATAGCTGTCCTCTCGCGCACAGTCCTGGCTCGGATTCTGCGCCTCGATAGGCGCACTGGAATCTCGGCCAAGGAGGATCTGACGGCGCCTCCACAGACCTGCCGAAAGGACACCAATAATTGGCGCCGGGTCCTGGTCTGGTCTTTCATAATTACGCGTATTGGAAGAACAAAAGCCTTAGTTCGTCAAGAAAAAGTATTAAAGGAGCTAAAGTCTAACCGCGGCCGGCCCCGCGGCCTCGCCTCGCGCCGTCCGAGGGCGTTGGCTCGATAGCTGGTCCAACGGTAGTGCGCCGGATCATCCACCATCGCCGCACGACGGGGTTCATTTCGATGTACCGCATGCAGGTGCGGAGATAACCCCGGCCCCTTTAACCCCCCTTTAACCTCTTTTACGCCACGAATTGCGCCGTCGACCCTGACGGCCCCGAAAGATCGTTCACGTCCGCTGGTTCGCAGGCATCTCGCTTACGGCGGTCCGCGGCATCCTCCATGCGAGCAAGACCGCGAGCAGGCTGCCCACAATCGCGATTGGCAACAGGCTCAAGAGCAATTGAGAGGAGTTCTGCCCGGAGGCAGTCAGCAGACCACCGAGTAGGGGGCCGGCAATCGAACCGAGCCGCCCCATTGCAATGGCCGTCCCGACTCCGACGCCACGAATCGACGTGGGGTAATTCGCCGGCGCCATGGCGTAAAAGAAGGCTTGTGCAGCCAGCACCGCGCATCCGAGAAGAAATACGATCGACAAGAGTGCGAAGAAGTGAGTCGGTACCGTGGCAAGCAGGTAGAGAAATAGCGGTAGTGCAGCGAGTACCGCGATGACCGCGGGACGCCGAGTTCTGCCTTCGAATAGCTGTCCCGCGAGAACTGCGGCCAGCGCACCCCCAAGATTGAATCCAATCTGAGCGCTCGCGGCCTGCGCTTTGCTGAAACCCGCGCTCTGGAGCAGTGTCGGCAGCCAGTTGAGCAGCAGATAGAGCGTCAGCAGGCCAAAAAAGAAGCTCGTCCAAAGAAGAACCGTGCAGATCGCCCGGCCCTCGGTGAACAGGGCGCGGAAGTTCCCGGGCCGCACCATCGCAACGGAGCCCGGCACGGCGGAACCCGATCGCAAAGTCGCCCGCATCTGCAGGAATGCGGGCGACTCAGGAAGCATCTTGACCATCACCGGTGCAAGCATCAGGGGTGCAATGCCGCCGATGATGAATATCCACTGCCAATGGTCGGGTCCAATTGCAAGGCTGATGAGACTCACGACGGCACCGCCAAAGGGCGTCGCGGAGTACACGGCGGCGACGCTTGCGCTGCGGTGGTCCTCGGAAACGCTCTCAGAGACGAGCGCAATCAAATTGGGTAATGCCCCTCCAAGCCCCAAGCCGGTCAGGACGCGCATTCCGATGAGCGAGTTGATGTTCGAAGCGAACGGCGTGAGAAGTGAAAACAGTCCGAACAACAGGACCGAAGCGACGAGCACGCGTTTGCGGCCGATGCTGTCCGCGAGTCGCCCCCCCAGGAGCGCACCCGCGAAGAGACCGAGCGTGCTCCCGCTGAAAAACAGGCCGAGCTCTGCCGGTGAGGGTCGAAAAATCGCAGCAAGGCCTGCCGCCGCCACGCCGGCTGCCTGAAGATCAATCCCTTCGCACAGGGCCGCGAGGGAGCAAAGGGTCAGCGTCGCACGAATGCCCACCGGATTCGTCGCGGTAAAACTCATGCGGGCCGGTATCCGTAGATCCAATCGAGGCTGCGCAAGAATTCCTCCTGAGCCGGACCCGAACATGTCGCGTCGGAAGCTAAAGGGGCCCGAAGCTAAAGGCGAAGCGGAGCTTCACCGCCATCTTGCATCGGATAAGCTCGGGGACTGACGAGCCCCTTAATGCAAACCTCCATTTATACCCTGCGCGACCTTTGGTGTCCCCGCCTGCTCCTCAATACTTGAACACTAGATAGGCCCAGGCCTTATTGATATCGAAGGCCTCACCCGAGGCGCTGTTGCGCAGGAGGTTGGTCGTGTTCGGGTCTGCGTCATAGGCGGCGTACTTGAGCCCCACGAGGACGTGCGTGCCGAAGGCCCGCTCGAGCACCAGGTCCCATTCCGTGCCGTAATCATAGTCGTCGCGATCGGAGGAAAAATCGTGGTACTCGAAGAGCAGCTTGGTACCCCAGACGATGGTGCTCGCGCTGACGAACAGGTCTTCCAGACCATCGCCCGGCGTGACCACGAAACGGTCGCTCCAACCGTGGAAGGGGTGGGGGGTGGCGAGGGGTGTCTGAAAGGACTCGATCCCCCCGTCGCCTTCGAGGACCTCATAGCTGAGCTTCACGCTCGCCGATTCCCAGATCCCGCCGAAGGCGTAGCTGGCCCCGATCTCGCCGAGGTAGTAATTCACCGCGATGTCGTTGGGGTTCTCCCCGTAGTCTGTCTGGCGAGCCCCCTCACCGCTGTAGAGCAGCGACGTTTTGGGATAGACCTCATAGCTGCCCTGCACCCGGGCCCCGTAAGTGGCGGTGGAGAGGCGCTCGGAGACGGTGCTCTCGAAGTCCAGGAGATAGGCATAGCCCTCGATCTTCGCAAACGACCATTGCGTGTGCTCCACCCGCAGGGCATGGGAGTCCATGGGAAAATCGCTTCTGTCGGGCATGGGGTTGTCCTCCCCGAAGACCCGGTTGGCGTTCCAGAGATAGGCGTAGTCCGCGGTGGTGTGGGGCAGGGACCGGTTAAAGACGCGGAAGGCATCATACGATTGCCAGTTCTGGCGCCAGGGGACATTGCTGAGGAAGCGGTGCAGGTGCTCACGGTGAATGATCTCCTGGCGGCCTAATCGCAGCACCGTCTGGGGGATCCCTTCATAACGGATATTCGCCTGGTGGATTTCGGTCCCTTCGGGATCGGCGACGAGCGCCCGGTCGGTGACACCATTGGCACCGCCGTCATCAAAGCTGTCGTTACCGACGACCCGCACATCTTCGAGCTGACCATACAGCCCAAAGCCGTAGAAAAGCCCTGTATTGTAACCAAGCGCCGATCGCAGGGTTGAGGCATGGGCATCCTTGAGTCCGGGTTTCGCGTCATCTGCATATTCATAGCGATAGCGGAGATACAGATCGGGTTTACCGTCGGTCAAGGCCGCGGAAAGATCGGTCAGCACGTCCTCAGCATAAACCGGCAAGGCGGCAGCCAAAACAAGCGCACCCACAGACAAGCCTACCATGCTCGACATGGCGTGACAAGTTCCATCATTTGGACGTTAGTCAGAATAGCTGTCAACCCCGAGCTCACGAAGGATCGACACTCTAAGCTCTTGCACCTCGGGGCTCGAAAGTTTACGTGGGTGCGGGAACGGCACGTCGAAGGAGGCATGGATCGTTGCCGGGCGAGCCGACAGGACCATGATCCGATCGGCCATGTGGATCGCCTCCTCGACATCATGGGTAATCAGCAGGACGGTATGGCGCTCTTCCGAGAGAATTCGCAAGCACCTCATTGCGCATACGCAGGTTCATGAGCGCGTCCAGGGCTGAGAACGGCTCATCCATGTAGAGAATCTCCGGCTTCACGACCAGCGCCCGCGCCAGCTCAGTTCTCTTGAGCATTCCCCCCGACAGCTCGTGCGGGTAGCTCGTCTCGAAACCTTTCAATCCCACCATGGCCGCGTAGTGATCGGCGAGCCCCGCCTTGTCGAGGTGCGCCTGGCCGTTGAGCCCGAACATCAGGTTCTGCTGAACGGTGAGCCAGGGAAAGACGGAACCGTGCTGGGTAATGAGGATGCCCTTCGAGCTCGGCTTGGTCCTCTCCGCACCATCGACAGTGACATATCCCTGATCGGCGCGGTCGAATCCCGCGATGATGTTCATCAGGGTCGACTTGCCGCAGCCGGAGGGGCCCACGATGGCCACCAACTCGCCGTCGCCAACCGTAAAACTGACTCCCGCCACCACTTGTAGCGAGCCCGTGTCCGATACAAAGTCCTTCTTGATGTCCTTGACTACAATCTTAGTGCGCATAGCGCCACCGTACTGCCTTGAGCCCTTCCAGCAGCCGCATCACGCCGTCCAGCAAAAGCCCGATCAATCCAATGACGATCATTCCGGCGATCACCAGATCGTAGCGGTTTCCCGCGTTCCGCGAATCGATAATGAGGTAGCCAAGCCCGGACCTGAGAGCGATCATCTCCGCCGCAACGACGACGAGCCAGGCCACGCCGAGGCCGATCCTCATCCCCACGATGATCTGGGGCAGGACAGCGGGGATGACGACCTGGCGAAAAAGCTTGTAACGTGAAACCCCGAAATTCCCGGCCGCCCGCAGATATCGCTGCTCGATGGTGTGTACCCCGGCCGTGGTCTGCACAACCATCGGAAAAACCGACGAGATGAAAATGAGATAAATCGGCGAGGCATTGCCCACGCCAAACCAGAGAATGGCGATCGGAATCCAGACGATCGGCGAGATGGGGCGGAGGATCTGGAAGATCGGGTTCAGCGTGGAATACGCGCCTCTGACCCATCCCATCCAGAGACCCAGCGGAACGGCAAAGACGACCGCGAGCAGGAAGCCAGTGCCAACCCGAAATAGAGATGCGCCTATGTGCTCCCACAAGGTTCCGTCTTGGGTCAGCTCCAATGTGCCGGTCACGATCTGCCATGGTTTGGGGAAAATGACGCTTTCAGTTTCTACGACGACCGCCCACCACACGGCGACCAGCAACGCCATGACTGCCAGAGACGGCAGAATCTGCTTAATCTTTCCCATTTCGATACCTTGTCTTATCGCCACCATTCCGACTTCAAGAGTGCGCTCACACGCCAGCGAAGTCGGGCCCACGGCGACGCGGGCAGCGGTTCAACGATGACGGACATCTGTCCGCTGGCGTGCGCCGTGCAGGCAAACTGGTAGCTGGAAGCCACCTCGAACGGCAGCCGAAGCCCCTGACCGGGCATCATCAGCGCGGGCCCGAACACCTGCGGCACATCGTCCAGATTTCTCAAGACGAGGATATCCTTGATGCCGAGAGTCAGGCGGATCTCGGAAGGCAGGATCTCGATATTGTTTCCCGCCATCCTGTGGGCCCATGTGCCCTTCGGAATCTCGAAGATCTCATCCCTTGAAGAGGACCTGATCGGAGCCAGCGCGGCCCACGTGGTCACGCCGAGCGCGCTACCCGCTATCAGATTCAAGAACCAATTCCTACGAAGGAGCTTCACGAATCTGCTACTTGACGGCGCACGTTCATTTCTTCAACAAAATCCTAACGTCATGCACGTAATCGTCAGGAGTACGCCCATACGGCATCAGCGCGCGCAGGCTTCCATCGCGATCGATCAAATAGGTGTACGACGAATGGGCTACCGAATAGCTGGTGCCGACGGTTTTCTTGTCGGCAATCACCCCATACTCCTTACGCACAGCGGCCAGCCGCTCGGCAGTACCCGCGCCGCCGACGAAGGTCGGGTCAAAGGCAGCGAGGTACTTACGCATGCGCTCGGCGTCGTCTCGTTCGGGATCCACGGTGACGTACACGACCTGAAGCTCATTGCCTTCCACGCCCAGCTTCTTCCGCGCCTGAGCCAGGACTGCAAGCGTCAGGGGACAGACATCGGGGCAGGAAGTGTAGCCGAACAACAGTACGACCACCTTTCCCCGGTAGCGGCTCAGCTTCAATTCGGAGCCGTCCGATCCGTTGAGGGTGAAATCAGGCGCCTGACGAGGCGGACTGAAAACACCCGCCTTGAGGGCCGCGTCCTCCGCAGCGCTCACCGCAGGCGTAAAGAGCAGCGAGAGAAGCAGCGTGAGGGCACGATGCAAGTATCTTCCTCTCATCTCATCTTAGAGCGCGATGACGGCCGGCTTGGAGTTCCGTGCAAAGCTCTCGTCCATGTACTTTTCATACGGGATGGGGTGCTTGATCGTTCCGGCCTCGAGCGAAAGCTGCATCAGTTCCTCGAACTCCGATCTGATCATGCGCAAGTCGCCGTAAGTCACCCGGTCCGTCGGATTCTCCATGACGAATCTGAGGATGTTCGGGTCCTGATTGAAGAACTCGCGTCCGGCTGCAATCGCGACCGCCTTGTCGCGGTTCGCTTGTTGGGCGTCCAGCCACACGCCCGCGCCCAGCACGTGGTCGACGAGATCCTGCACCATCGGACGGCTCTCCTGGATCAGCTCCTCGTGCACCGTCAGGACGCAGCAGATGTAGTTGCGCCATTCGTCGCGCGTCATGCGCAGAGGTCGCGCATAGCCCGCGCGCTGGGCGGCCGCCCCGAAAGGCTCACCGGTACAGTAAGCGTCCACTGCATTGGCGTAGAGAGCAGCCGGCATATCGGGGGGCGGCATCTCCACGATCTCGATGTCCTTCGGCGTCATGATTTCTTGCGCCAGCATCTTTCTCAGAAACAGGAAATCGACGGCGAAACGACTGGGAATGGCGATTCGTTTGCCGGTGAGCTGTTTAAAATGCTGGTACGGGGAATCGGTTCGCACCATGATCACCGCGCCCGAACGATGGCCTAGGGACACGATCTTGACCGGAATCTTCGTGTCGGCCAAATTCATCACCAGCGGCGCCAGCATGAACGCCGCCTGGATCCGTCCCGCCATGAGCGATTCCTTGATCTCGGGCCAGCCGCTGTACTTGCTGTATTCATATTCAAAACGCGGGCTGCCAACCTTGGCCGCGTTGTTGCTGGCTGCCTTGGCCACACAGGCGACCGGAAGGGTGAGGTTACAGGTAACGGGCAAGCCGCCCACTTGCAATGCCTCCTGTTCCTCCGCCGCAAAAGAGAGTCTGCCGAAGGGCAAAGCGGCGGCTACAATGGGCCCCTGCAGCACCTGTCTGCGCCGAAGGAAGTTAGCGGTCACATGATGCTCCGAGTCCATTTCCCCTGATCCTCTCGTTGACATGTTGCCTATCTCCTGTGTTCACCATACCTATCCGCCGTGACCGTTTACCCCTTAGCCCCTTGGCTACCAACACCCCGTCGCCGCCACCAGCGACCGGCGGCTCTAGCAACGTTTAGAAATAGCATGCACCGGGCCACTGGCCAATCCGGTCAATCCGTCCTATTGGTATACGGGATCTCCCGCATGCGCTGAGGGTTTCCCCTCACGATCGCAGGTGCCCATGCGGCTGCAGCGTGTACAGGAAGGCCGCCTACCCGTCTAGCTAGTGTAGTGTCCCTTAAATAACTTTACAGACTTTCCAGTGATTGCTACGGTCTCGCTCATGCCGAACACCCACGTGGCGATCAAGTTGCAGCCGGCTGAACGCACGCCGCTGGAGACATGGGGATCCGCACACGGAACTCCGCAACAGGTGGCGCTGCGCTGCCGGATTATCTTGGGCGCCCTGGCGGGTCAGAACAATGT
>JBOIEG010000342.1:0-1625 GCA_050740915.1 Gammaproteobacteria bacterium
CATCATCAAGAAGATCGAGCGGGCGCGGGTCAAGATGGAGCAGATCAAGCCCAGATCCACCCTGCCCCGAGGGAAAAAAGAAGGCGGCTTAACTGTAAAGTTATTTAAGGGACACTACACTAGCAAGGCTGCCAGCGCCGAACCAGCGCTTGGCCAGAACGGACCGAACCGCGTCGCGATGCACTTTCTGCGCGATGTCGACCCGGAGAGTCTTGTCGATGCCTGGAGCGAGGGTTTCGCAGCCAACAATACCCCCGTCGAGATAGCTAACTCCATGCACGCATCGACGAATTCAATGCCCTGTTCAGCAACGTGGAAGAGGGACAGACAATCGAGCTCGACTACCTCCCCGACACCGGCACAGAGGTACGCATAGCCGGGCAACGCAGGGGCACGGTCACGGGCGTGGATTTCAATCACGCAATGTTGCGCATCTGGCTGGGGCCCAAGCCGCCAACCGACGACCTCAAGAACGAAATGCAGGTAGCGTAGGCGCGTGAAGGGGCCCCCAGGAGGGTTCCCGCTACTTCACCGGAATGAGGCGGGCGGGTCTGTCCTCCGCAAAAATTTACCGGATTCATGCGGTGACTGGCTCTAGCCAATAATCATAGTGCTCAAGCAAAGCCCGGATAGTCAGCGGGGCGGAGAATAAGTACGCCGCTAATTGACTGACCATACAAAAGCCCAAAGTGCTGTTTATCACCAGTTAAAAGGTGTGTTGCATGGGCTCTGATAGCGGCAAGTAGAATTGGGCGATCCTTTTCGGGGAGCACTACATCGAGAGGAAGATCGCCATAGGCAAAATCGGTGACCAGGTCGACATTAACCATCAACTGAATTAAGCGTTTGCGTTGTTCCTGAGTTTCCAGATTCCGACGTGCTTCCTCGAAGGCGTACCGAGATGTAAGCAAAGTCACGTCGGTCAGCCGCCATAAGCTAAGCAGTCCAGCCTTCTCGCGCCACGCAGCGGAGAACAAGACGTTTGCATCCAGGAATACACGGTTCAATGAGGCGGGCGTTCGTGCAGGATCGTATCAGGGTCCAAATCCATTTCGCGAACGGCGATGCGGGCGGCTTCGTAATCATCAGGGTCGACGGTATTGTTGAGCAGGAACTCGGCTTTCCGCTCCTTGGAGTACACTTCGATGGGCATAGCAACGGCGGGACGAATGATGAGGCCGTCTCCCGTCTCTTCGATCAACACCAAGTCCCCCTCGTCCAGGCCTAACCGACGCCGCATTTTTGCGGGGATGACCAAAGCTCCGTTTCGTCCTATTTTTACAGTATCCAGCATTTTCGTAATCTCTGAAATTCACTAATTACAAGCTTAGCATAAAGTAATGGCTTAAATGCGTGCACGGAACCCTGACCGACAAAGGGGTACCTCAAAGTGCGAAATAAAACTACCTCGATCTTGCCAACTCAGAGGTTGTGAATTTTTCGATATTCGCGGCGATAAGCCGCCGAGAGGGGATACCGGCGCCGGTGAGACAAGCGCAGGTGGAATGTCGCCTAGCCCTCGCAAAACCCGCCAATTCGCCCCAAACGACGAGTCTCGGGGACTTTGTGCCCCGTTATCCGGTCATTGCCGCCACTTCAGGCGCACCTGTCCCTAGCCCGAGCAA
>JBOIEG010000343.1:0-1389 GCA_050740915.1 Gammaproteobacteria bacterium
CCTTCGGGCGCTTGAGCGCGTCTTTCTCCTCGGCCCCGCGCAACAAGGCCAAGAACTTGCCCCGAAAGAGCGCCATGACCACCCGCGCGGGCAGAAAACAACTCTTCTTGGGCTTGACCCAATGCCCCTTCCCCATCCAAGCCTCCGTCGGGGCATGCCCTTGACCGTCTCGTCGATCGCGAAATCGATCCAT
The DNA here is from genome assembly GCA_050740915.1 of Gammaproteobacteria bacterium. Classification (GTDB taxonomy): domain Bacteria; phylum Pseudomonadota; class Gammaproteobacteria; order JBOHHR01; family JBOHHR01; genus JBOHHR01. The sequence goes on from JBOIEG010000343.1 coordinate 194, forward strand.
ACCCGCCAGCGCCCGGCTCCTAAAGGATCCACGCGCTGGGCCTCAAACCCTTGGCCCGGAAGCGGTGCGAGTTGGCGGATCCGGCCCTGGAGCTCGCCCCGTTTGGCGCGCCACTTGAGATCCGCCTCGAGCTCGGCGCGGTACTTGGGCGTCAGGAAGGCCTGCAGGCGATAGATGTTGCTCCCGTAGTCCGTGTAGCCGTCCTGCATCCACAGGTGCAGCTGCTGGAAGATATACCCCGCGAACATGTAGACGTTAGGCAGGGGCACCTCGCCCCAAGCGAGCGTCGCCCCGAAGCGCAGCTCCGGTGGGATGTGCACGGGGGGAAGCGCCTGGCGGGCCCGGTGCAATCCGTAGACCGCCACGCTCAAGAGCAGGACTAGGAAGACGACGAGTCGCCAGAGCCTACGGTTTTGCGCCTGCACGTTGTCGATGAGTGCGCGGTAGCGCCCCTCCCCCAGCGCCGCCATGAGGGGGCGATCGGCGGTTAGCCGCATCCAGAACGGCTTGAGCTTAGTGATCCCTGCCGACATCACACGCGCCGCCCGAGGTCCCAAGAGCCGCTAGTGCGGATATAGGGGGTGTGCACGATCCTTAAGTCATGCAGCCGCACGGCAAACCAATGCTGATAGTAGCCATGCGGCCGATCGCGCTTCATGCGCTGAAGGCACGAGGGCACGATGGCCAGGGTGAGGACAATGGCAATCACGCCGCCCGCAAGCCCGAGCTGGAAGGCCCCCTGCCACCAGCCGATCACCCCGCCCAGAGGCAGGAAGAGTCCCACGGCGCCACTCAGAATGGCCAAGATCTCGATCACGGAGCAGCCCCGCGAGACCGGAGGCTCCGTATTGAGCCGCTCGGCGAGGAGGGTGGTGGCCATGGTTTAGATGATCCCTGTGAAGACGGTGTTGGCGGTGTTGAGGAGAAAGAGATCGAAGACCAACACACCCGCTCCAACTAAACCCAGCACGATCACGCTCGCCCAAGAGCCCTTGCCCGAGACCGCATCCATCAAGGCCTCGATCGCGAGCCAGGCGACCACGATGAAGATGATGGCGCCGACGATGAGAATGATCGTGGCCACCGCCTGCCCGGCGTAGCCCTGGAAGAAATCGATGAAGTCCGACCCGGAAGCCCCGCCCGGGGCCGCCGGCGCGGGTGGAAGCTCGGCCCAGGCCCCGGTCGCGACCCACAAG
>JBOIEG010000344.1:0-4320 GCA_050740915.1 Gammaproteobacteria bacterium
GTTGCTCGGGCTAGGGACAGGTGCGCCTGAAGTGGCGGCAATGACCGGATAACGGGGCACAAAGTCCCCGAGACTCGTCGTTTGGGGCGAATTAGCGGGTTTTGCGAGGGCTAGGCGACATTCCACCCGCGCTTGTCTCACCGGCGCTGGTAGCCCCTCTCGGCGGCTTATCGCCGCGAATATCGAAAAATTCACAACCTCTGAGTGTTGGCTAGACCAGGTGGGAAATAGGATATGGCGGAGCGTGTGGCTGGGAAGGGGTTTGTAGCGGTTACCGGCGGGCGGGTGTGGCGGCGGATCGTCGGTGCTGGTGACCGGATCCCCGTGTTGGCACTGCACGGTGGGCCGGGGGTGCCGCATGATTATCTGGAGCCGTTGGCCGGTTTGGCTGACGAGCGAGCGGTGGTCTTTTATGATCAACTGGGGTGCGGTCGCTCCGACCGGCCGGACGATCCATCGCTCTGGCAGATGGAACGATTTGTGGCGGAAATAAGCCAGGTGCGGGAGGCATTGGGGCTGACGCGGGTGCATCTCCTAGGCCATTCCTGGGGAACGACGCTGGCGGCTGAATACGCCCTGCGGCAGCCAGCAGGTCTGATGAGCTTTATCCTGGCCAGTCCGCTGCTCAGCGTGCCGCAAACCGTGACAGGGATCATTGATCTGCGGGCGGGTCTGCCGGGGGAGGTGCAGCGGGTGCTCGCTCACCACGAAGCGACGGGCACGACCGACGCCGAGGAATACCAGCAGGCCGTCGAGGAGTTCCGCAAACGGCACGTGTGTCGTCGGCAACCGCTGCCCCAGCCATTGCAGCGGGCCAGGGAAGAAATGGGGCAGACCGTGTTTCAGGCGATGTGGGGGCCGAGCGAGCTGCTCTGCATCGGGAACCTTCGGGACTATGACTGCACCGTTCGGCTCCCCACCATCACCGTGTCGACCTTGTTCACCTGTGGACGGTACGACGAGCGCACACCGGAGATCACAACCCGCTATCACCGCCTGCTGCCAAGGTCGCAAATGGCCGTGTTTGAGCACAGCGCGCATATGGCGCACCTGGAAGAACCAGAGCCTTTCCTCCAGGTTCTTGGCGACTTTCTGCGTCAGGCCGAAGCGCCGAAGGACAGTCAAACGCCGACGGCGTAGACGAAAAGATTGAGCTTATCGAAATTAAAGCCGTTATGGAAACCGTCCCGACACCAGAAGCGTTGCTCACGCAACTCGACCGCCTGGACATCAAACTGTGGCTGGACGGGGAACGCCTGCGCTACAGTGCGCTCCCAGGCGCGTTGACGCCGGACCTGCGGGCGCTTTTACAGGCGCACAAAAGCGGACTCATGGTGTTGTTGCGTAACCGGCAGTCGAAAAACCAGCTTGGCATTGGCGTGTTCACCGCTCCGCCTTCCTTTGTACAACGACATTTCTGGTCGTTGCAACAACTCAATCCAACGGACTGTGTTTTCAATGTCCCGTACGCGTTCCATCTACAAGGCAAGCTCGATGCAACGTTTCTGCGCCGGAGTTTTGACGAAATCATCCGCCGCCACGAGTTGTTGCGGACCACGCTGCAAGCAATCGACGGCGCGCTCATGCAGGTAGTGGCCCCGACCGGCGAGGTCAACATGACCGTTGCAGCCCTGCGAGACGGCCCGCCTGCGACCCGAGCCGACGAGGCAAACCGGTTGATCCAGGCAGAGCTGCGATCTCCGTTTGATCTCGCCAGGGAATCTTGCCTACGCGTGCGGCTGCTGGGGCTGGGGGAGGAAGAGCACATCCTGTTTCTCTGTTTGCACAACATCATCTGCGAAGATGGCTCGTTGGGCGCTTTGCTCAAAGAGTTGCGTGTGCACTACCAGGCTTTCCTGGCTGCGCTGCCGGGACAGAAGCCGGCGCCCTTGCCGCCGCTGCGCATGCAATACGCCGATTATGCGCGCTGGCAGCAGTCCCTCCTCTCGACAGGCATGGAGACCCGGCTGGCCTACTGGCGACAGTGGTTTGCCAAAGGCGAACCACTGCCTTGGACGCCGACCTTCGGCAAGCCCGCACCGGCGGCGCCGACCTTCCGCGCCGGGACGGTTTGGCGCCGGTTTTCGCCTGAGCTGACACAGCAACTCAAGCGCTTAAGCCAGCGCGCTGCCGTGACCCTCTTTGTAACGACCCTGGCCGCCTACGCCACTCTGCTGTATCGCTACAGCGGATGCACCGATGTGGTTGTGGGCGGGCCTGCCGCCAACCGCAGCCACTGGAAGCTCGAACCGCTTATCGGCTCGACGCTCAACATTATCGCTTACCGATTCGATTTGGCGGGCAATCCCGATGTTTTGACCTTGCTTGCCAGGGTTCGCGAGACCGTCTTGGCGGCGCTCACCCATCAGGATGTGCCTTTTGCTGCTGTCGCTCCGCTGCTGGAGCCGGACCGCAAACGCAGCAATCCGTTGTTTCGCACGGTGCTCAGCTTTTTTGAAGACACGCCGCACCATCAGCTGCGCCTTCCGGGCGTTACGGTCACCTTCCTGGAGAAGATCACGAACCGCGAGATCCGGCCCGATCTCTTCCCGGTGATGTGGGAAGAGCAAATGGCCAACGGCGCGCTGACCGGCTATTGGATGTACCGAGAGGATTTGTTCGACGCCGACACGATGGCGCAGATGCTGGCTGATTATGAAGCGCTACTCACCGCCATAGCCGACGACCCAGCGCAGACGATCGCTGCCTTGCCGTTGGGCCAGCGTGTGTGCTAAGTTCGTCATGAGAAGGGTTGGCCACTGCCTTGACTGATCCGGCGCCGCTGGTGCGCACCGCGGCGGTACGGGCGGGAACAACCTTGACGGACGAACGGAAGCTGGCACTTCCGACTGCCTTGCTGCGCGACCCTGTACGCGCGGTGCGCATCGAGGCAGTGCGCACATTGGCAACGGTCGATCAGCCGGCATGGGATGCGGCGCAACGGGAGGTGTTTGCGGCAGCTTTGGCGGAATACAAAGCGGCCCACACTACAACTATGGCTTACTGCTGCTGCAGCAGGTGGGCCAAATCGCCGAGGCGGAGTGCGCCCTGCGCGCGACTGTTCGAACCATGCCGTCTGTCTCGGTTCGCCCAGAAGCTTGGCTCATGATGGCGAGTCGGGGGTTCTCCGGGCGCGCGTTTGTCGCGTCGCAACCGTGACCTACAAACTACTTGTCTTCTCGTCTACCGAGCCAGCGGAGGTGCCTGATAATATATCGAGCAGGAAAAACATATGAACTACCACGACTATCTGATTGTTGGCGCTGGCCCGGCCGGGTTGCAGATGGGCTATCTTCTGGAGCAGGCCGGACGCGATTATCTGATCCTGGAAGCCACGCCGAGCGCCGGTGCGTTTTTTGCCGAGCAGCCACGCCATCGTACCCTGATTTCGCTCAACAAGTGCTATAACTGGTTTGATGAGCCAGACTTCAACCTGCGCTATGATTGGAACTCGCTGCTGACCCATGACCATTCTCTGCTTTTTCCCGACTATACCAAGGAACTGTACCCCCATGCCGACACGATGGTGCAGTATTTGAACGACTTTGCCAGGAAGTATGCGCTCGACATCCAGTACAACACCTGCATTCAACAGATCACCGCGAAGGAACCGACGACCGTCACTTTGTTTTGACCGACACCGCGGGCAACGCATACCATTGCCGCTGTCTGCTCATGGCGACCGGCGCCATCAAGCCCAACATTCCCGCCGACATCGAAGGGATCGAACTGGCCGAAGGGTATGAAACGCACGACATCGACCCCAAACGCTTTATCAACAAGCGTGTGGTGATCCTCGGGCGCGGCAATTCGGCATTTGAGGTGGCCAACCACCTGGCCGGTCACGCCGCCACTATCCAAATCTTTACCGCCGGTCGATTGGTCGTACATGCTTGGCAGACCCACTTTGTGGGCGATCTGCGCTCGATCAACAACAGCATTCTGGAGATGAATCAACTCAAGATGCCTCACCTCGTCAGCGGCGCCAGGGTCACGAAGATCGTCAAACAGGAGGATGGCACGCTCGCGCTGCATTACGACGAGGATGTGCCCCACTGGGCCGTGCCGGGCACCATGCAGAGCATGGGCATCTACGACCATGTCATCCGCTGCACGGGTTGGAAATTTGTAGAGCCAGCCTTGTTTGGCCCGTCGGTGGCGCCCGCCGTCGATGCGCGATCCAAGTATGCAGTGCTCAGAGTTTGTGAAAAACCTACTGCGCTCGGGATCTCGCGTTCCGGCGGTGCTCGGAATCCTCATGTATTTCAATATACACTGCGGTTCCTGCGCTCCGGCGGAACGCGACCTTCCTTCGCTCGC
>JBOIEG010000345.1:0-1743 GCA_050740915.1 Gammaproteobacteria bacterium
GTCTGGGAGATCGCCCCGGCGCGGCAGCTTCGTGAGCGTGCCGGATTTAAAAGAGGCGATCGAGGAATTTAGGCAAGCCTGGAACCAAAATCCCAAGCCCTTCATCTGGACGGCCACCGTCGAGGACAGCATCAAGAAGATCGAGCGGGCGCGGGTCAAGATGGAGCGGATCAAGCCCAGATCCACCCTGCCCCGAGGGAAAAAAGAAGGCGGCTTAACTGTAAAGTTATTTAAGGGCCACTACACTAGGTTGAACGCATGAACCCTGTGCGAATAAAATCGCTAACGGCGTGTTCCGGTTGGAAGTTGCGGGGAGTTGTGTGCCAGCGGACCCCAGGTGACACAAGCCTATTGGGGTCGGGAGGAAGCGACCCACGAAGTGATGATGATGATGATGAATGGTTTTCTCAAAACCGGGGGTATTGCTCGGATGGACGCGAAGGAGTGCTGGAGAGCGCCTGTGTTGGAGTGCCCGATGAGCAATCAGGGGAGGTTAAGGTTTTTGTCGTCGCAAAGTCGCGTGCAAACCTGAGCGCCGAGGGGATCCGCAAACACTACCGAGAGCGACTGGCAGCCTACAAGGTTCCCAAATACGGGGAGTTCCTCGACAGCTTGCCGAAATCGAGGGCAAGATCCCGCGCCGGGAATTGCGTGGGCGGTGATCGCCCCGACCCTGGCTTCCAAAGAAGGAAAAGCGGATGAGTCAAACGTTTTGGACCAGCACCAGCAAATACGGGATCGTGCACAACGCGAGCCGGGGCTCCCGATCGATGGCCCCGGGTTGTCTGGTGATTTTCGTGCACGGGATATTTGGCGACTGCGGCCGAACCTGGGGCAGTGTTCCCGAATGGATCTTGCAGAGTGGCGGTATCGACGTGGATGTGATCTCTTTCGCCTACCCTTCTCGGATCTGGCAGCGCTGTAGCATTCCTCTAGCCGCAGAGAATTTGCGGACCTGGTTGGAAACGGAGTTTTGCGATCATCGGCACCTTTTGTTTGTGACCCACAGCACCGGAGGTCTCATCGTCAAGCAAATGCTGAGGCAGGCTTATGGTGAGCTTAAGGCCGATCTTGATAACCGCACTTTTGACATCTCCTCGTCGGTGTGGTTGCGAACCCGTCATGTGATCAATATCGCCGTGCCGCATTCGGGCGGTTCGCCCTTCATCACCGCCTTTGCCAAGGTTGCTTATCATTCGGTTTTTCCATTGATGGCGCCCATTCTGAAACTGGCTCGGTTCGTGACACAAGGGCAAAGGAATTGGGGACGGAACGATATTCTGGTCGCGCTACGCTGGCAGAACCCATGGTTATTGCAGCTCGAGGATGAGTTTATCGAACAGCAGAAAATCGCCAACGCACAGGATATTCCGTACCCCATGGTGCACGACATCTATGCAAAATCCGATTTATTGGTACCCATCGCCACAGACACCGATCAGCGCGATCTCTATTTCCGCGGGACCCATAAATCGGTGAAGGTCCCGACCCAATCAAGCGACCCCGTGGTGGCGATCGTGGCGCAATTCGTAGGTCGCTACGCGGAAGCTATCGCGTTTACCGTCACCGACATAACCTTGGGCCGCATTGCCGAGGTCAATAAAGTGACCTCGATAAAAACGGCTCCTCAGCAAAATTTGTGGGTAGTTTTCTACTTGATAGACCCCATGGAGTTAAGGGCGTCTGAGGAAAACAACGATTCTGACGCAAGTCCTACAGGCTCTGGCTGTGGATATATGGACA
>JBOIEG010000346.1:0-1933 GCA_050740915.1 Gammaproteobacteria bacterium
CGGGTTTGATCTGGTTAATGATCGAATGGGAATTGTTTTCGGCCAGCAATCTGCGGACGATGACCCACTTGGTGCTGATTATCATCAGTGCGGTCCTGGCGGTGGGGATGTCCTGGTCGCACATCAATCGACGGCTATCGGGCCAGGTGGATACCGATGAGGTCGATTAGGGGATCCGTCCGTTACGTAGATCACGTTAGGGAAGCTCTGCAAAAGTTACTGCGCAGCCCATCTGCTTTGTCGCCTGCTCGCTCGTCGCTCGCCTATCGTAAAGCTAACCGGGCGGCCCCGGTTAGCGTGAAAATTAATAAAGAACCAAATGGCCGCGCTCCGGTTGAGCGCAATGTTTGGCACAGTTGTAAGATAAACGCCGTAGGATGTGCCGACGAAGGAGGCGCATCAATCAAATAACATGAACGATGCGCTTCGTACCTCAGCGCATCCTACGCGGGCTGAAAAAGTTAAAAAGTGGGGCGTAAAAATCCTTGAGCTTACGTTTGTCAGGGCTTGGGCCGCAAAGCAATGCCGTAAATAACCCCACTCTTGGAATCCGTTTATACGCTGCACTTCTATGCAAGACAAGCCAAAACTCCTCGACCAGGTGCGGGAGAAGTTAAGGGTCAAGCATTGTAGCATCCGCACCGAACAGGCCTATGTCGATTGGTCCAAGCGCTTTGTCCTGTTTCACCGGAAACGTCACCCCGAAACCATGGGGAATCGGGAGGTTTCAGAGTTTATCAGCCATCTGGCGACAGACCGGAATGTGGCGGCGTCCACTCAGAACCAGGCGCTGAGCGCGCTGGTGTTCCTTTATCAAGAGGTGCTGGGGAGGGAGCTCGGGTGGCTCGATGATCTGGAGCGGGCGAAGCGGCCGGCGCTTGCCGGTGGTCTTGACCCAGGCCGAGGTGCGCTCGCTGCTGGCCCATCTCGATGGGCGCCATGAGCTGATGGCGAAGCTCTTGTATCGCACGGGATTGCGGTTGATGGAGTGCGTGAGACTGCGCGTCAAAGATGCGGACTTTGAGCGCGGCGACATCCTGGTGCGGGATGGGAAAGGCGGCAAAGACCGCGTCACCATGTTGCCACAGAGTGCAACCGAACCGCTTAAGAACCATCTGGAAAAGGTGCGGGCCATCCACGAGAACGATCTGGCTGCAGGCTTTGGCGAGGTCTATTTGCCGTTTGCCTTGGAGAGAAAGTACCAAAATGCCGCCAGGGAGTGGGGCTGGCAGTGGAGTCCGGCTATGACATCCGCACGGTGCAAGAGCTGCTCGGCCATCAGGACGTGAGCACGACCATGATCTACACCCATGTGCTCAACAAGGGCGGCAAGGGGGTGCGGAGCCCGCTGGACGGCGTCGGGGGCTGAACTCAACCTCAAAGTGCCCGGCGCTTCGTTCGCCACGCGATCAGCAGTTTACGGACCGGCGTGAGCCCTAATCGGTGCTCGCTCACTCGATAGCCGTCATGTTTTATCTCTTCTAGGGTCACCAAGAGCAAATTCGCCATCACTAGCTAGGGTGTTCAACTGGCGCATGTGATCGAGCGTCGGCACCCGCGCGATGCCATCGGAGAGCAAGCCACGGAGCCGTTCGATGTGTACGGCAAGCATAGGGCGTAAGCGCCCAGGCGCTTGCGGGCTGGATAGATCGTAGGGGTCGATGCCGTGCACACTAAGCTCGGCGGCGGGGAGGGCGGCGCGCCCGCGACATCGAGCGAAACGATGTCGAACGTGGCGCCCTGCTTTATCCATTCGAAGAACGGCGGCCATGTCTCGCGATACGCGTCGATGCCGCGCACACCTGTCTTCGGTGGCGGCACATCGAACATCACAATGTCCGGCGCGTGGTCGGCCAGGACGCTGTCTAAATCGCGCGCGCGTACCGCCTTGGCCCAGTTTTCGATCACTGCGCGGATTTCTGTCTCGTCTCTC
>JBOIEG010000347.1:0-4823 GCA_050740915.1 Gammaproteobacteria bacterium
AGAAGATCGAGCGGGCGCGGGTCAAGATGGAGCAGATCAAGCCCAGATCCACCCTGCCCCGAGGGAAAAAGAAGGCGGCTTAACTGTAAAGTTATTTAAGGGACACTACACTAGCTCGGGGAAGGCATTTGGATGTAGGGTGACAAAGAATCCTCGACACCCTAAACGTACGTGGCTATTACATGGACAGTCAATCGTTTTGTTTTCGACCCACTTGAGGAACACCAGGCTCGAGTACAACCGTGGCGGGGTCACGCGGCTCATAGTAGATAATCACGTCTTCGCCACTGGGTATGTCATCAAGATACGTTTTGCTTTATTTGGGTCTCTTGTCGACACGGTGGCAAACTCGACCGATATCTTATCCGCGCTGTAGGTCTCTCCATCGACTTGATAACGAAAGGCGATATCGGCACGAATTAACCGTCAGCGATAGCTTAGCTGGTCGCATTCTGACTATTGGTCAAGAACGATTATTGGAACAGCCACCGTGAAAGCAATCCTCTGGAAGGCCAGTTGGCGCTACCTCATTCATCAACCCATACAGCTCGCTATCGCGATCCTAGGCATCGCGCTGGGGGTGGCGATAGTTACCTCTATCGACCTCGCACGGATAAGCGCGGAACGCGCCTTTGATGTCACCTACGAAGCGGTGGTGGGCCAAGCCACTCATCAGATCACCGGCGGCCCAGACGGACTCGATGAGTCGCTTTACGTCACCTCGAGGGTAGCTGAAGGTTTCTATCCGGTGGCCCCGGTTATCCAGGACTATGTAACCTTCCCCACTCAGCCTCGCCAGACCTTGCAAATCCTTGGGGTCGATCCTTTTGCGGAAGCGGCATTCAGGGCGTATTGGGAGTTCCGACGTCGGGACGATGCCGAGGATTCCGGCAATACGGTCTACCGGCTGGTCACTGAGCTGGGCACCGCCCTCATGAGCCAGGCTACAGGCCAAAGACTCGGTATCCAACTGGGGGAAGAACTTAAGATCGAGGTAGGTTCATTGATCCGCAGGGTGCGCATCATCGACTGGATCGAGCCGACTGACGCTAGCTCGCCTCATGCCTTAGACGATCTCATCATCACCGACATCGCCACGGCCCAGACCCTCCTAAATATGCCGGGAAAACTCAGCCACATCGACTTTAAGATAGCAGACGAGCCCCCAGGCGAGGCCGTTATCCAACGTGTCCAGCGTAGCCTGTCACCGGGTTTGACGCTGACCACCGCGGGGACCCGTAGCCAGGCTACCAAGAAGATGGCCCGGGCCTTCCACATCAATCTCGTCGCCTTGAGCCTGCTAGCGCTCCTGGTGAGTGCGTTTCTGATATACAACACCATGAATTTTTTTGTCGTGCGGCGGCGGGAGCTGATTGGCGCCTTGCGTACCTTGGGAGTGACACGCGCACAGGTGTTTCGCATCATACTTGGCGAAGCGTTCGCCATCGGTGCTATCGGGACCCTCTGCGGACTCGTGTTGGGTCTTGGGCTCGGGCAAGGCTTGGTGCGACTCGTCACTCGCACCATTAACGATATGTATTTTGTGGTCACGGTGAGAGAGCTGGTCCTTACGCCGATGGCCTTGGTTAAAGGGCTTACCTTGGGAGTCGGTGTCACGCTACTTGTGGCTCTTGCGCCGGCGAGGGAGGCGGCCGGCATCGAACCGCGGCGCGCTTTATCACGCTCGGATCTCGAGTCTCGATACAAGCGCCTGATCCCGCGTGCCGCTATCTTGGGGCTTCTGGTGATGGCCCTAGGAGGCGTGATCTTGCTACTGTCCGGTAAAAGCATCGTCCTCGGTTTTACCGCCCAGTTTGCCTTGATTCTTGGTTGCGCCCTCCTCACCCCCGCAGCGACGGTGGGTTGTGTCCATGCGTTCAAACCGCTCACTGTACGTTGGTTAGGGGTGACGGGGAAAATGGCGGCACGTAACGTCACGCGCAGCTTGAGCCGCACGGCAATGGCCATCGCCGCCCTCATGGTGGCCATCGCCACCACAGTCGGTGTCGGGCTTCTGATCAGTAGCTTCCGCTTGGCAGTAGCCAGTTGGCTACATAATATCCTGCGTGCCGATATGTATATTTCCACCCCGGGGCCTTCCTCCACCGCACCGGCCTCTGAATTTGATTTTGCCTTCAAGGCGCGGATCGGTAGCACCCCCGGTGTGGCGGCGCTCAGCACGCTACGGCGCTTTAGTATCGAGATGCAGGGGGAGATCATCGACGTCGCGGTCTACGAGCTCGCGCCCGAGTCTTATGGCGGATTCCACTTCAAAGCGGGGAATCCCTCTGAGGTGTGGAACTCCTTTGAGCACGAGGATGCGGTGATTGTTACCGAGCCTTTCGCCTATCATCACGGTGTACAGAAGGGTGACATCTTACAGCTCCGCACGGAGCGCGGCTTGCAGGACTTCGTAGTCGCGGCAATCTACTACGACTACAGCTCTGACCAAGGCGCTGTGACCATGAGCCGCCGTACCTACGAGCGTTTCTGGAACAACCGTGGTTACACGAGCATCGGCGTCTATGCCCAACCCGGCATTGATGACGAAACCCTGCGTGCCAGGCTCCAGAACCGCATCCCCTCGGAACAAAGGGTGATCATTAGCCTAAGCCGCGCCATCCGTGACGACTCGATGAAACTGTTTGACCGCACCTTTGCCATCACCGAGGTCTTGCGTGTTCTCGCCGCCGTCATTGCCTTCGTTGGCGTGATGAGCGCGCTCATGGCGCTACAATTGGACCGCACCCGGGAACTGGGCGTGCTCAGGGCCTGTGGCATGACACCGGCGCAGCTTTGGGGGCTGCTAGTAGGGGAGACGGGGCTGATGGGCTTCATCGCCGGCCTCATTGCCGTGCCGGTCGGGCTCATGGTGGCAGTGACCCTGGTCATGGTGATCTACCGGCGCTCTTTTGGCTGGACCATTGACCTTCACATAAACCCGATCATCTTGTTGCAAGGATTAGCGCTTGCGGTTATCGCCGCGCTGCTCGCCGGTCTCTATCCTGCCCATAAAATGGCGCGCACCTCGCCCGCTGAGGCCTTGCGCAATGAGTAGGAAAGCAAACTATGTCGCTTTAGGCTTGGTCTTGTCCGCAGCGATCGGTCTCATTGCCGCGCTCAAGCTCTGGGAACCGTCTGTTTCAAGCCAAAGCCGAGACAGTATTCAACTAAGCGCTGCTTTAAACAGCGAGGATGACGATAAAGGTTATGCTCGCGCCTATGCGCCACGCCTCTTTTCATTCCCCCAAGACCATGGCCCGCATCCACAATTTCGCACGGAGTGGTGGTATTTCACTGGGAATCTGGACGATCGGAACGGACGTCCCTTTGGTTACCAACTTACTTTCTTCCGCATCTGCATGTCCTCCAAACCCGTCAGGTCCGTTTCTCCGTGGCAAACCAATGAGTTCTACATGGCCCATTTCGCCCTCTCCGACATCACCGGCAGGAAGTTCCACAGCCACGAGCGTTTCAACCGTGCCGCCATGGGCCTGGCAGGAGCGAAAGAACACACCCTACACGTCTGGCTCGACAACTGGTCGGTGGAGCCGCAAACGAAGAACATCTTCCCCTTACGCTTGCGTGCGACTCAAGATGACATCGCTATCGACCTCATGCTGGAACAAGGCAAACCCCCGGTGCTCCAAGGCGACCAGGGACTCAGCCAAAAGAGTGCCGAACCAGGCAATGCCTCTTACTATTACTCTCTCACCCGCATGCCTACTTCTGGCACGATCCACATTCGCGACCAACGCTTTGCCGTCCACGGCTCGAGTTGGATGGACCAGGAGTGGAGCACCAGTGCGTTGGGGGACGATCAGGTGGGTTGGGACTGGTATTCACTCCAGCTCTCTGACCAGCGCGAGATCATGTTCTATCGTCTCCGTAAGCGCGACGGTAGCACCGACATCTATAGCGCCGGCACATTAGTTTCACCAGATGGCACGGTGAAGCGGTTAGGCCATCAAGACGTCGAGATCGCGGCGCTCTCCCACAGCAAAAGCCCCCGCAGCGGTGCCCTTTACCCCGCCCGCGCGGGACTGAACCTCCCGAAAGAGGAGCTGGTGCTTGAGGTTGCCCCATTACTGGCTGACCAAGAGCTGAATGTGTCGGTGCGTTATTGGGAAGGGGCGATCGCGGTTCGCGGCACGGCACAGGGTGTGCCCGTAAACGGGCGGGGATATTTGGAGTTGACGGGGTATGCAGAATGATGGTAAGCGGTTGACCTGTGCGCTTAAGATAGGAATGAACGATGCGGGCAGATACACACCCCGCCAACGGAGCCTTGTTCTGCGCCCGCTCCAGGCGCGCGCTAGCGCTTCTTGTGGTAGGCGGAAGCCAGCCTCTCGAATGCGCTGGCGCTGCCCGGCCTCGTAGCCGGTCAGCGGGTGGCGCTACCAGCTCAGATCCTGACCAAATCCTGCCAAATCACAGGGGAACCATGGGGCAAACAGGAGCAGGATTTAGTCATTAAATGTAAATATTCCGTTGACGGTTTTGCGCTGAAAGAAGTGCGGGACACACGGGCCGAAATTGTGTATTGATTGGCCCATGGGTTGCCACCTACCCGCTCTCCCCGACGCCAGCGAGCAAACCGATGGCTGTTCTCCCACCGCCGTTAGCACCATTGACTGGTCCTCTTGGCATTTTGTTGGGCGCCTGTGCGCCGTGATTTTCTCAAGCTCGCTACTGGGTGGCCAGCATTGGTAGAGTGGGGAATGCCGTGGGTCGAGCACATTGGCGGCCTCTACCCTCTCAACCACCGACGGCGCGCTGTGCTTGACCAACCCGCCGCCTTTGCCGAGTGCGATGCACGACTG
>JBOIEG010000348.1:0-13836 GCA_050740915.1 Gammaproteobacteria bacterium
CCCCATGTCTCCAGCGGCGTGCGTTCAGCCGGCTGCAACTTGATCGCCACGCGGGTGTTCGGCATGAGCGAGACCATAGCAATCACTGGAAAGTCTGTAAAGTTATTAAAGGGACACTACACTAGCAGAGCGAGGCGACGTGGAGTATCAAGTCTCACAAGGAAAGAGATATCTCGGTATAATCCCATCGAACCGATCGTGTAACCCAATCAACTGAAGGAGGCAACGATGGTGCCGTATATGCCCTGCAACCCAATCCTTTGACTGTGACGCTTGCTTGTGAAAATAGTAGCGTGACTTTCTATAAGTGGTAACTGAGCATGAAATATACCGCCGTTGTTTTTCATCGTACTGATGAGGGCATCAGCGTATCCGTACCTGGGCTTCCAGGCTGTTGGTCTGAAGGCGAGACTGAAAAAGAGGCATTAGAGAATATTCGGGACGCCATTCGCGAATATCTCGCAGCGATGGCTGACGTGTGCCGCGAACAAAAAACACATGAAATTCAAATCACGGCATAATCGTGCTAAAAGTTCCGAGGATCAATCATCTCGATTGCTGTGTTGCCATCATATTCTGAAACTATCTACGCCATCGCTGGTGGATTTTCTCTGAGGGTGTCTTTGCCTCTGAGTAAGCGTTGCGATTTCTTTCGAGAGAGCCGCTTCCTTAACACGATCTTGCCCTGTTCCTGCATGCCGCGGAGATGAAACACGCCCTTTGCCAAATCGATGGCCGCGTACGGTTGCCATTCCCACGTTCGGTGCGGATAATCAACTAAACAAAAGCGCGTCGCAGGCGCGTTACAGTCTGAGAGTGGGGTCTCCATGTTTATCAACGGTTTGGGTACCGCGAATCCGCCACAACGTTACACCAAGACAGAGTGTTGGGAAGCTCTGAAATGCTCTGAGTGGCTTTTAAGACTGGATCGCCGTGCGCGTGTGCTTGTGGAAACGGTGTTGCGGGGAGACAACGGCATAGAATCCCGCTGGCTTGCGCTCAACTCCTTGGGCGAGGCTTTTCGAATCGATCCCGACACGATGTATCGACGCTTTGAATCCCACGCCCCGGCGCTGGCCACGCAGGCCGCAGAGCGCGCATTGTCGGACGCGCACGCCCTGCCCACCGAAGTAGACGCTGTGATCGTCAGTACCTGCACCGGGTATCTCTGCCCAGGTCTTACCAGCTATGTAACCCAATGCTTGGGGCTCAGGCCCGATATCCAGGCCTTCGATCTGGTGGGCCAAGGTTGTGCCGCGGCCTTGCCTAATTGGCGCTTGGCTGACGCGCTGCTGGCGGCGGGATCCTGCCGCTGCGTGCTGTCCATTTGCGTCGAGGTCAGCAGTGCCGCTATGTATCTCGATAATGACCCTGGGGTATTGATCAGCGCGTGTTTGTTTGGTGATGGGGCCGGCGCCGTCCTACTCGGCGATAGGCCAGGCCCGAATAAACGCCGCATCGAGTGGAAGATCTGCGCCTCCTTGCTCAACCCGGCCGAGCGCGACGCACTGCGCTTTGAGCAGCGTGGCGGCCTGTTACGCAACGTACTCACCCGACCGATACCGCAGCTCGCCGCAGAGCATGCTCAGCGGGTCTTAGACGGAGTGCTGGGCAGCGAAGGGTTAAGCTACGGCGACATAAGGGCGTGGATCTGGCACGCGGGGGGACGCGATGTGCTGGTGGCGCTTCAGAACAGACTTGGGCTCAGCGCCGATGAGCTTCGTTACAGTGCGGCCATGCTGCGTGAATACGGCAATCTGAGCAGCGCTTTCGTCTACTTCGTATTGCAGGCGGCGCTTGCGGACGATGCTCCGGGTGGATTGTGGTGGATGTCCTCGTTTGGCGCCGGATTTAGTTGCTACGGCGCTATGCTCGAGGTGGCCTGATACGACGGGACTCTCTTTGCCCATGAGCATACCGCGCCGCGTACGATCCGAGTTGCTGGATGAGCTTCCCGCAAATGATCCGCGGGCGATCCGCGCGAGAGGCGATCTCCAGCGGGTCAACCGCGTGATGGGAGCATTATCGCTCGTGCTGCGCGCCCTGGATCGCAGCGTAATGGCGCGGCCACCGCGGAAAATCGTTGAGCTGGGGTCGGGCGATGGGACATTCCTGCTGCGTTTAGCGCGAAAGCGCGCCGCCTGCTGGCCCGGTGTCAAGATCACCCTCTTAGATCGACAGCTTCTCGTGAGTCCTAAGACGGTGCAGGGTTTTGTGAGCCTGGGTTGGAAAGCCGAGGTGATCACGTCGGATGTGTTTGATTGGCTGGCGCAACCGGTAAACGAGCGCATCGATCTCTTGCTCGCCAACCTGTTCATCCATCATTTTTCCGAAGAGCGTCTGTCCCGTCTGCTGCAAGGCATCGAAGCGCGTACCGGCTCGTTTCTAGCCTGCGAACCACGCCGCGCCTCTCTAGCGCTCATCGGCAGCCACCTGCTTGGCCTCATCGGCTGCAACGCGGTGACCCGTCATGATGCGATCCTGAGCGTACACGCGGGTTTTCGCGCAGAAGAGCTGTCTGCACTGTGGCCTCGGAGGGAGGATTGGATCTTACGCGAGTGGCGAGCCGGGCTGTTTAGCCATTGTTTCCTGGCAGCCAAAGCAGCCTGTTAAGCCGATGGAGAGCCTGTACGAGGCGATCATCGTGGGTGGCGGGCCAGCCGGAGCGAGCACCGCCATTTTATTAGCGCAAGCAGGATGGTCGGTCGCGCTTGTGGAAAAACAACGCTTTCCCCGACGTAAGGTATGTGGCGAATGCATTGCGGCGACCAACCTGCCGCTGCTTGACGCGCTGGGAGTGAGCGAAGCGTTCGCGGCCCTCGCCGGGCCGGAATTGCGCCGAGTCGGCTTGTTTGCCGGTGAGAGGATACTCACCGCCGATCTGCCGCGCTTTGGGGATGGCCCGTATACCTGGGGTAGGGCTTTAGGCCGAGAATACTTCGATGAGCTGCTATTGCAACGCGCGACGAAAGCAGGCGCCTGCCTCTGGCAGCCCTGGGTCGCACGAGAAATCGGGTGTGATTCCGGGCGATATCTTTGTCGGGTCCAATCCTTGGACTCCGACGAGTATAGAGCGCTTGCAGCACCCATCCTGATCGCGGCGCACGGCTCGTGGGAGCCGGGACCATGGGCGGGCAGTCGGGCTCGCCGACGGCCGGGGGATCTGTTCGCGTTCAAGGCAAACTTCCTGGACTGTGACCTGGACCCCGGCTTGTTACCCGTGTTGGCCTTCCCTGGAGGCTACGGCGGCATGGTGGTGGCGGATCATGGTCGGGTCACGATGGCCTGCTGCATACGCCGGGATGTCTTGCGCGAGTGTCAAGGTCGGCAGCTGCGAGCGAAGGCGGCCGAGTGCGTTGAGGAGTATCTGAAAGAGAGCTGCCTCGGTGTGCGCCGGGCATTGTCTGGTGCCAAGCGCGAAAGGCTTTGGCTGAGCGTCGGCCCTATCCGACCCGGGATCCGCACACCGTGGCGCAAAGACGGTGTATTCACGGCGGGCAATGCCGCCGGTGAGGCCCACCCGATCATAGGCGAGGGGATCAGCATGGCGATCCAAGCGGCCTGCTTGCTGTGCGAGCAGCTGATCTCACGTCGCGCAGAACTGTTATCGGGGACGGCGATGCCCATCGTGGGGCAGGAATACGCGATTCGTTGGCGCAAGAGTTTCGGAGTGCGCATTCGCGCGGCGGCGTTGCTGGCGCATCTCGCCATGCGCTCGGGCGCGGCGAGCCCTTTGCTGCCGCTGCTTCAACGTTGGCCAGTGATCCTGACCCGGGCTGCCCGGCTCAGCGGCAAGGTGCGACCCCTGATAACTCTAGTGTAGTGTCCAATAAATAGATGGTTTTATGATACGAATCCAATTCTGCCAATTCGTGCCCAGAATGGGCCAGATTGCGAGTCTTTTGGGAGCAGAACAGAGAAAAGTAAATCACCAGTTATTTCTCGGACACTACACTAGCAACAACGGCGCGTAAGCTAGAATCAAGGCCCGGCCATACGCACACAGGAGGACTCCGATGACCACGATCGAGAGGTTGCAAGCGATCATGCTCAAAAATTTCGATTTGAAACCGGAAGCGCTTAAACCCGAAGTGCGGCTTGAGGAGCTCGACATCGATTCCTTAGGCGTGATCGATCTGATGTTCTGCGTGGAGGACGAGTTTAAGATCACCGTGTCACGGGAGCAAGTCGAACTTAACACCATACAGGACGTTGCCACCTACATCGATCATCTCATCGCCGAGCAGGAAGCGGCTGTAACCCAAGAGGAGGCGGCCCCTTGAGACGGGTCGTGGTTACCGGTTTGGGCGTCATCTGTCCCTTAGGCAATGAGCCGGTCGCTTTTTTTAACAACCTCATGGCAGGTAAGTCTGGGATTAAACGGCTCGGTGCTGACTTTTGCAAGCGGCTTTCCACCCCGATCGCCGCCTCGGCTACATTCGATGCGAGTGCTTATTTTCCCGTGTCCAAATTACGGGCGCTCGATCGGGTCAGCCAGTTCGCACTGGCCGCCGCTGGCCAGGCTCTGAAAGACGCTGGCCCCGCGTTGAGCGGGAAAGATAGGTTGCACACGGGCGTGTTTCTGGGCAGCGGTATGGGCGGGGCCAATACCACGGACGAAGGCTACCAGAACATATATAAAAAAGGCTCCGATCGGCTCAAACCCTACACCCTGCTAATGGCGATGACGAATGCGCCAGCCTCCTGGATCGGCATCGAGTATGGGTTGAGTGGGCCTAATGTCACGGTCTCAACCGCCTGCTCGTCTTCGGCTGTGGCGATCGGGGAGGCCTGGCGCCGGATCAAAAGCGGCGAGGCAGAAATCATGCTCGCGGGCGGTGCAGAGGCGCCACTGAATTTTGGCACGCTCAAGGCCTGGGAGGCGTTAAAAACCTTGGCGCTTGAAGATGCCGTAGACCCTTCGGCCTCGTGTAAACCCTTCGCAAAGGATCGGACGGGTCTAGTCTTGGGTGAAGGCGCCGCCATCTTGGTGTTGGAAGAATATCGCCGCGCGACACGCAGGGGCGCCCAAATTTACGGTGAAATTGTCGGCTACGGTTTGAGCATGGATGCAACACATATCACCCGGCCCACAGTGGAGGGGCAGGCGCGGGCGATGCAACTGGCAATAAAATCCGCTGAACTGGACCCCAAACAAATAGACTACATCAATGCCCATGGTACGGGTACGCTGCAGAACGATGGGGTGGAAACGTCGGCTATCAAACGCGTGTTCGGTGAGCAGGCCTACCGCATCGCGATCAGTTCGACCAAGTCCATGCACGGCCACCTGTTAGGCGCGGCGGGTGCGATAGAATTCGCCGCCACATTGCTGGCGATGCGTGCGAGCGCCATACCACCGACGATCAATCTGCGCGTCCCCGATCCCGAGTGTGATCTGGATTATGTGGCGGAGGGGGGCAGGGTAGACGTCGAAGCCAAAGTCGTTATGTCGAATTCGTTCGCATTCGGAGGAACGAATGCAGTCCTGATCGCGCGAAGGCCGTAAGTGCCTTTTGCAGGCAAGATAAAGATAGACACCCGCTTCGCTTGGGCGCTACATATACTCTGGGGGATCGGCTGTGTCGTGAGTGAGTGGCATCCGCGACACGACGTTTATTATGCCAACGACTATACGTTGACCCTAGACCTTCAGTGCAGTCGCCTTTTGGCCTTTTCTACTTCAATCAACCGTTCGCGCAGATATTGAAGATCGGGAGCATGGGGAGCGAGCGAAAGGTAACGCTTATAGTCCTCACTAGCCGCTTTATAACACTCGAGCTTATCGTAAACGTATCCACGGTCCCGCAGCTCCTGTAGATCATTTGGATCAACGACCAGCATATGCTGGATCACGTTTAATGCCTTTACGTATTCTTCTGATTTTACGTAGATCGCCTTTAAGTTTCGCAACATTCGCGAAAGCACGTCGCGCTTGCGCGCCGAGCCAGCAGACGTGTCAGGTCGATCGGGTCACTTGGATGGAAATCCATAAGATTACTTAAGTGGCATAGCAGATCTTGCTCACTGAGTGAGCGACCACCCGCAAAAGGATCCAATACGATGTCACCCCCGTCAATGCTCAATTTAACCAAAAAATGTCCGGGAAATAGCACCCCTGTCAGCGGCAAGCCAATACGCTGTCCAATCTCAATGTAAATCATGGAAAGGCTTATCGGGATCCCGGTTTTCCGCTCCAATACCTCGTTTAGAAAGCTGTTCCGCGGATCATAGTATTCGTCAATGTTTGCAGCGAACCCCTGTTCCTCAAAGAGGAAGCGGTTGAGCTTAAAAATAACGCTCGCTAGGGATGCGCCTGGAACGAGTCGCTTTTTCACCACAGCGGCCATTTCATCGAGTCGGGATAAATAGGTATCGACTCGCAGCTCAGGGTATTCCGACTGCGCAAACAGCAAGGCAGCTTCGGCCAAATTTATTAAGCCATCGGGCCTAGTGACCGCAGCGTTTAGGCGCAGAAGGTTTTTTCCATGGGCGTTTCCCGTGGCAAAGTTTGTTCCAACGCAGAGGAACCAGGAGAAGAGGTTAATGGCGTCTTTATTGCCCGTATATTGCTTTGCCGAGGCAAGAGAGGTGATGCAGGAGCAGTGAGCATGTCCACACATTCGGTAAACCGCTGATGGCGCCCGGCCGTTTTGCCGCACAGCGAGCAAGCCACCGCACATCGCCAACTCTTATCTATAAGTTTTTTTATCCTAAAAAGAAACAAACTACTGTCTACACAATCACACAATCAGGGATACGATCTAATAGCGGCATGTCGCAGTTAAGGACCCTCATATTTGACGTTGACGGAACGCTTGTCGACACCGAAGAAGTCCATCGTCAGGCGTTTAATCTAGCTTTTCTGGATTTCGATCTCGGATGGCAATGGACGCCCCATCTATATAGTGAATTACTCGCTATATCGGGAGGCCTAGAACGCATTCATTGTTATGCCACGCATCTCGGGAAGGCTGCCAAGAAAACCGATAGTTTCAATGAGTTTGTACTCCGTGTGCACCAACGTAAATCGGCCCACTACGCCCGCTTGATCAATAGCGGAGAAGTACCTTTGCGCCCTGGAGTCAAGCGTTTGCTGAACGAGGCGCTTGAACAAGACATAAAGCTGGCGATAGCCACTAGTACATCAATGGTCAATGTGAAGACGCTGTTGGACAATCGCCTACCGCGTGATTGGCCGTCTTGGTTTGAGGTCGTTGCAACGGCCGATACCATTGCCAAAAAAAAGCCTTCTCCCGACGTCTATCACTTTGTGCTAAATGTGCTCGCAGAAAAACCACAACATTGCATAGCGATTGAGGACACAGAAAGCGGCAACACGGCTTCGCTTCAAGCGGGGATCACCACCGTGATCACCCTTCATGCTTTAACGCGTGGCAGCAAGTTTCCGGGTGCTTCTCTGGTAGTTGATCATTTAGGAGAGCCGGGATTGCCGATGACCATATTTAGTAGCCATAGCCAGAGTCTCAGTACCCTTACTCACGTCGATATGGAGCTGCTTAAAGGGATACTTAATGTGGCAAGGCCTTGTCGTCACAAAGCGGATCCATGCCGTGCCCCCTGCCTTGGGATAGTCGAATAACTCATAGAGCCTTCTCACCGATAATAATGCCGGCCTAAATGGAAGCCGTAGTAAAAGGGGTAAGGACGCAAGGAATAATACGGATAATAGTAATAAGGAGAATAACGATAAGCGTACTGGTTGTAATCTGGCCACAGATAGACGGTTTCGGCTTTGACTACAGGATACCCATAGGCCTTCTCCCCAATTTTTCGCATAAGCTGCCCCTCGATCACACCATAGACAGTGGCCTCCCTATCCGTTTTGTAGACGTCCGGGTCCAGGAATCCATCGACTTGCACTATAAACCGCCCGGGCGAATAATCTGAGCCTTGTGGCCGTCCGGATCTGCCCAATTCTTTCGCGACGACTATCAGTAAGGTATGGTCTTGCTTGTTTTCGATTTCGACGATGGACCCACCCCATCTAACCAACTCACCTCGATGACTTTTGGCATCCTTCTGTACCGAGCTTATCGATGGATCACCCAGGGGAGGGGCTTTAATCTGAGGCGGTACGCTGGCGCAACCCCCCACCAAAAGCAAACAGAACAAAATCGTCTTCGCCCCCATAGATATACACCAAACGTGCCTGGACGAGAAAGTTAGACCAAACCGATACGCCAACAGTTCAACCGTTGAGAGGAAACTCAATTTCCAGGCCATGAATGGCTGGATGTTAGTGGATGCTTATTTGGCTCCCCGGGACGGGCTCGAACCGCCGACCTAGTGATTAACAGTCACCCGCTCTACCGACTGAGCTACCGGGGAACGCGAGGTAATGTTAGCGGCCGCTATGGTCTGGGTCAACGCCGCTGACAACAGACCGGTTTTATCGAGAAAGGGTTTGCGCTAAGCGATCCATGGCCCGCTCCAGGGTTTCCATGCTGGTCGCAAACGACAGGCGCAGGTGGCCGGGTGCCCCGAAGGCCGAGCCGGGGATTAGGGCGAGCTTGGCCTTGTCCAAGATAAACTCCGCTAACTCGATGTCGCTATGGATCTTATCTAGCCTGGCAATCGCTCCGTGCATATCGGGAAAAGCGTAAAAAGTACCCGTGCAAGGCAGACACTGAACACCGGGCAGCTCTTGCAGGCGCGCCAGCACGTAGTCATGGCGGATGCGAAAAATTCGGCAATGCTCACGCACCAGATCCTGCGATCCTTTTAAGGCCGCTTGGGCGGCCTTCTGCGCGATGGAGACGGGATTGGATGTGCTTTGCGACTGCAGAGTCGCCATCGCCTCAATCAACTTTACCGGACCCGCCGCGTAGCCAATACGCCAGCCCGTCATTGCGTAAGCCTTGGATACGCCGTTGAGCACCACGGTGCGGGCCGCGAGCTCCGGACAGGGATCTAGGACGTTGACAAACGGTTCCTCCCCCCAATAAATGTGCTCATAGATATCATCTGAGGCGATGAGGACCTGCGGATGCTCGGCCAGCACCTGGCCTAAGTGGCGCAGCTCTTCGCGGGTATAGCTCCCGCCCGTTGGATTGCAAGGGCTGTTTATGACCAGTAGCCGCGTCCTGGGGGTGATGGCACGGGCGAGTTGCGGCGGCGTAAGCTTGAACTGATCGGCCATCGTGGTTTCTATAACAACGGGTTTGCCCTCCGCCAACAGCACCATGTCCGGATAAGACACCCAGTAGGGCGCGGGAATGAGCACTTCATCGCCTGGGTTAAGCAGGGCTTGGGTCAGATTGTAAAAACTGTGCTTGCACCCCACGGAGACCAATACCTGCTCCGGTGAGTATTCCAGGCCGTTGTCGCGCCGAAACTTATCGACGATCGCCTTTTTAAGAGATGGGATCCCTTCCACCGCCGTGTACTTGGTAAAACCCTCTCGCATCGCCTTTGCCGCCGCTTCTTTGACATGCTCCGGCGTATCGAAATCTGGCTCTCCCGCTGCCAGGCTGATAACGTCTTCGCCGGCCGCCCGCATCGCCGCCGCCTTGGCGGACACGGTGAGCGTAGGAGACGGTTTGATGCGCGATGCCCGTTCGGAGATGGTTAGATCCAAGGTGACCCCCTGCTATGTTAGTTGCTGGAAACCAGGTCTTTGCATAACGTATTTTACCAAAGCGCAGATTGCATGACCCGAGTGATGCCTTTTGCGGAGTAGATGCAGCGCGGCCGGCTACAACCACTCAGAGCTCGTAAAAAATCTGCTGCGCTCGGGATCTCGTGTTCCGGCCTTGAGGCTTGAGGCTTGAGGCTTGAGGCTTGAGGAGTCCAGTCTCCAGGCTCCAGGCTCCGCTCCGGCGAAACGCGACCTCCCTTCGCTCGCGACGATTTTTTCACTAGCTCTCAGCAAAGGCGGGGAGGTGCAGTCTGTGAGCCACATCGCTACGGGATCGCAAAACCCGTCTTCTTTAACTGCCAGATCTCATCTCTGATCTGCGCGGCTTGCTCGAATTCCAGATCCCGCGCGTGGTGATACATTTGCTCTTCAAGCGCTTTGATGCGTTTGGCCAAGGCCCCCGGCGGGATGGCATCGTAGCTTCCTTTGGCTTCGGCTACCTTGGGCAGCGCGTGCCCCGGAGCTCGCTCGGAGCGGGCCCCTTCCATGATGTCGGCCACAGATTTCTGCACCCCGCGCGGCGTGATCCCATGCTCGCGGTTGAACGCGATCTGCGCTTCGCGGCGACGGTCCATCTCGCCCATAGCCCGCTGCATCGAGCCCGTCACTTCGTCCGCATATAAAATGGCTTGACCCCGCAGATTGCGCGCCGCACGCCCCACGGTCTGGATCAAGGAGCGCTCCGAGCGCAGAAACCCTTCCTTGTCCGCATCCAGGATCGCGACCAAAGACACTTCCGGGATGTCCAACCCTTCTCGCAGTAGATTGATACCGACCAGCACATCGAATCGCCCCAGGCGCAGATCGCGAATGATCTCGACCCGCTCCACGGTCTCGATATCCGAGTGCAGGTAGCGCACCCGCACCCCGTGCTCTGCGAGGTACTCGGTAAGGTCTTCCGCCATGCGCTTGGTCAGCGTGGTCACGAGAACCCGTTCGTGCTGGGCCATGCGCCGGTTGATTTCTGACACCAAGTCATCGACCTGGGTAACGGCTGGCCGCACCTCCACTTGCGGATCGATCAAGCCCGTCGGTCTCACCACCTGCTCTACCACCTGGCCGGAGTGCTCGAGCTCATAAGGCCCCGGTGTTGCCGAGACCAAAATCGCCTGGGGAGCCAGGCGCTCGTATTCTTCGAATTTCAAGGGCCTGTTATCCAACGCCGAAGGCAAGCGGAAGCCGTATTTCACTAAATTCTCTTTGCGCGAGCGATCGCCCCGGTACATGCCCCCAAGCTGCGGAATGGTGACATGGCTCTCGTCCACCACCACCAGGGCCTTGGGTGGAAGATAGTCAAACAACGTCGGTGGCGGCTCGCCAGCCTGGCGCCCGGAAAGGTAGCGCGAGTAGTTTTCTATACCCGAGCAGTACCCGATCTCCAGGATCATCTCGAGGTCGAAGCGCGTGCGTTGCTCCAGGCGTTGTGCCTCCACTAGTTTGCCCGCCGTTTCCAGCGCTTTCAGGCGTTGCTCCAATTCTTCTTGGATCCCGTCTACCGCATGCAGCAAGGTTTCCCGTGCAGTGACATAGTGGGTCTTCGGATAAACGGTGAGCCGGGGCACCCGGCGCAGGATCTCACCGGTCAACGGATCGAAATAACAAAGCGACTCGATCTCCTCATCGAACAGTTCCACCCGCACCGCATCCCGCTCTGACTCCGCCGGAAAGATGTCGATGACATCGCCCCGAACACGGTAGGTACCGCGATGCAGCTCAATGTCGTTGCGCGTGTATTGTAGCTCGGCGAGACGCCGCAGAATCGTTCGCTGTTCCAGCGTCGCGCCGCGCACAAGGTGCAGCACCATGCCGTGGTAGGAGGCCGGATCGCCCAAACCGTAGATTGAGGAAACGGTGGCGACGATGATGCTGTCTTCACGCTCCAGCAAAGCCTTGGTGGCGGATAGCCTCATCTGCTCGATGTGCTGATTGATCGATGCGTCTTTCTCGATGTAAGTATCAGTGGCCGGTAGATAGGCCTCGGGCTGGTAGTAATCGTAATAGGAGACGAAATACTCGACCGCGTTATGAGGAAAGAACTCGCGCATCTCTCCATAGAGCTGGGCGGCGAGTGTCTTATTCGGGGCGAGCACCAAGGTGGAGCGTTGGACCTGCTCGATCACATTGGCGATGGTGAAGGTCTTACCGGAGCCGGTGACGCCGAGCAGGGTTTGATGCGCGAGGCCGTCCCCCAGCCCCCCAACCAAGGCCTCGATGGCCGCGGGCTGTCCCCCCGCGGGCTGGAAGTTGGCGGATAACTGGAATGGCCTGCTCAAGGGGATTCAGTCCCGAGAAAACACGGAGTATATTACACCCCCTTTATGCAGCGCGGTTTTCAAGCAGCTAACACAGGATAACACAGCGGAGGACCATGGTAAGCGCGGTTGCGCGACAGGCAATAGGTGTGGGCTTGCCGAAAAGTGAAAATTGCGAGAGACCGAGTACAGATTCGCCTCAAAACGCCGCCAGCTCCGCTTCCCAGCCAAATTCATCGACCATCCGGAACAGATCGGTGTCACTGACGATACCGACCGGCACGCCGTTTTGTTCCGCCACCACGCGGCGCACGTTTAACTCCACCATGCGCGAGGCGCATTCTCCCAAAGACATGTCGACCGGTACCGTCTCTAAGGGCTTGCTCGCGATCTCCTCCACCTTGACGCGCGCCGGGGAACGGTTGGCGTGGATGATACGCGAAATGATGTCGCGCTGGGTCATGATCGCCCATAACCCATCTTTTCCGGGTTCCACGATGATGCTGCTGATACCGCTCTTGCGCATGAGGTGCATGACGTCGTGCACGCTAGCGCCCGGTTTCACGGTCTTGACGCGGCTCATCACGTCCCCAACGGTATGGGGTCTGCGCCCCGAGGCTTCCATTTCGGCGTAGGGGTTGGCGATGCGCCGCGCTTCCCGCTCCCTGCGTTCCCTTTCGATGGCCAGGCGCCTCTCTTTGCGCAGCGCTTCGAGGTCGACATTGCCTTTGATCTCTTGGATCAGGGCATCGGCAAAACCGCTGGTAGAGACCTCAGTGGCTCCCTGCATTTGGCGCGTAAAGTCGTAGGTCACGATCTTATTCTTGATCACCGCCGGATAAGCGAGCGTGATGAGATCGGCGGCTTTTTCCCAGCCGATGTACTCCAGCAGCATGACGCCGCTGAACAGCAGCGAGCCGGGGTTTACCTTGTCTAGATTGGCGTATTTGGGAGCGGTGCCGTGGGTCGCCTCGAAAACGGCGACGTGGTCGGCGATG
This sequence comes from Gammaproteobacteria bacterium, assembly GCA_050740915.1. GTDB lineage: Bacteria > Pseudomonadota > Gammaproteobacteria > JBOHHR01 > JBOHHR01 > JBOHHR01. Next base: position 12,912 of record JBOIEG010000348.1, read on the forward strand.
TTGGCCCCGGGGGCAATACCCACCCCGCCCACCTCGGCGGCGATGGCGTCCGACAGATAATCGCCGTTCAGATTCATGGTCGCGATGACGTCGAACTCGTTTGGCCTGAGTAGCATGAGCTGAAACATGATGTCCGCGATGCGGTTCTTGATCACGACCTTACCGCTCGGGCGTTTTCCGCCGTAGGCGCTATAGAGATCCTCTTCCGTGATCGTTTGTTCCCCGAACTCTTCCCGCGCGAGCTCATAACCCCAGTTGCGAAAGGCCCCCTCGGTGTATTTCATGATGTTGCCCTTGTGCACCAAGGTCACACTCTCGCGGCCCTGCTCCAGGGCGTATTGTATAGCCTTCCGGATCAATCGCTTGCTCCCAAAAGCGCTGATTGGTTTGATGCCTATCCCAGGGTTTTCAGGCAGCTGATTTCCTAACTCGTCGGTGAGAAATCGATTGAGCTTTTTTGCACCTTCGCTTCCGGCTTCGTATTCGATCCCGCAGTATACGTCTTCGGTGTTTTCCCGGAAGATCACCACATCGACCAGTTGAGGATTTTTCAGGGGCGAAGGCACGCCCTCGTAGTAACGCACGGGACGCACGCAGGCGTAGAGGTCGAGATCCTGGCGAAGAGCGACATTTAAAGAACGGAAACCCCCGCCGACCGGCGTGGTTAGGGGTCCCTTGATGGAGACGATGAGCTCCTTCAGCAGATCGTGTGTCTCGCCCGGGAAGAACTCTCCCTGGTATTTTTCCGCCGCTTTCTCCCCCAGGTAAAGCTCCATCCAGTGGATCTGGCGCTTGCCCCCATACGCCTGCTCGATCGCGGCATCCCAGATCCGCAGGCTGGCACGCATGATGTCCGGTCCAATCCCATCGCCTTCGACAAATCCGATCACCGGATTATCCGGCACGGCGAGCTTGCCATCCCTCA